>JASLIE010000134.1 GCA_030152985.1 Bacillaceae bacterium | reverse complement strand
ACGATATAAATCGTTTAAGTCTGATGCCGCAAAACGCCCACCATCTAATTGAACCATAGGTCTAATTTCAGGTGGAATAACTGGTAAGACATCTAAAATCATCCAAGTTGGGTCGTTTCCTGAATGACGGAAGGCCTCCATCACTTCAAGACGACGTGTAGCACGTGTCTTACGTTGTCCTTGAACTGTTTTAAGCTCTTCTTTTAATTCTTCTGCTTCTTTTTCAATATCAATATCGCTTAAAAGACTGCGTACTGCTTCTGCACCCATCTCAGCCTTGAAGTCATTACCATACTTTTCATAAAATGTACGGTATTCGTTTTCTGAAAGTAACTGCTTTTTCTCCAAAGGCGTACTCCCTGAATCCGTCACGACATAGGCTGCAAAATAAAGAATTTCTTCAAGCGCTCGTGGTGACATATCTAAGAGTAAGCCCATTCGGCTTGGAATTCCTTTGAAATACCAAATATGCGAAACTGGTGCTGCAAGTTCGATATGCGCCATGCGCTCACGACGAACTTTTGACTTGGTAACTTCTACACCACAACGGTCACAAACAACACCTTTATAACGTACTCTTTTATATTTACCACAATGACACTCCCAGTCTTTTTGTGGTCCGAATATTCTTTCACAGAACAAACCGTCTTTTTCGGGTTTGAGTGTTCGGTAGTTAATTGTTTCTGGCTTTTTAACTTCCCCGTACGACCAAGAACGAATCTTATCTGATGAAGCTAAACCAATTTTCATATATTCAAAATTATTTACATCTAACAAGGGCCCTACCTCCCGTTTAATAATAGAGAAGTTAAACTCACTTAACTTCTCTATCCTGAATTACTTAATCTTCTTTCACTTCTATATTTAAATTGTCTTTAGGTGAATCTTCGTTCTCAAGCTCTCTTAAATCAATCTCTTCTTGATCACTTGAAAGCATCTTCACATCCATACCTAAACTTTGTAGTTCTTTAATGAGTACTTTGAATGACTCCGGAACGCCTGGCTCTGGAACATTTTCCCCTTTAACAATTGCTTCATAAGTCTTCACACGTCCGACGACGTCGTCTGACTTCACTGTTAAGATTTCCTGAAGTGTATAAGCCGCACCGTAAGCTTCAAGTGCCCACACTTCCATCTCACCAAAGCGCTGTCCACCGAACTGAGCCTTACCACCAAGTGGTTGCTGTGTAACGAGTGAATACGGTCCAATTGAACGTGCGTGTAACTTATCATCTACCATGTGTGATAACTTAATCATGTAAGAAACCCCAACCGAAACGCGGTTATCAAATGGTTCTCCCGTACGTCCATCATAAAGAACTGTCTTAGCATCTGTTGGCAAGCCAGCTTCTTCAAGTGTCTTATAAACATCTTCCTCATTTGCTCCATCAAATACAGGTGAAGCAACATGGATGCCAAGTTTACGTGCCGCCATACCTAAATGAAGCTCAAAAACTTGTCCAATGTTCATTCGTGAAGGAACCCCTAATGGGTTAAGCATAATGTCAATCGGTGTACCATCTGGTAAATAAGGCATATCTTCTTCTGGTAGTAACTTCGAGATAACACCTTTGTTTCCGTGACGTCCCGCCATTTTATCTCCTTCAGAAATCTTACGCTTCTGAACGATATAAACGCGCACTAATTGGTTAACACCTGGCTTTAGCTCGTCTCCGTCTTCACGGTTAAAGATTTTAACATCTAAAACGATTCCGCCTGCTCCATGTGGCACACGTAATGAGGTATCTCTTACTTCACGTGCTTTTTCACCAAAGATCGCATGCAAGAGTCTTTCTTCTGCCGACAGTTCTGTGACACCTTTAGGCGTTACTTTTCCGACAAGAATGTCTCCATCTTTAACTTCTGCTCCGATACGAACGATTCCTTCTTCATCTAGGTTCTTAAGGGCATCGTCACCTACGTTCGGAATATCACGTGTAATTTCTTCTGGTCCAAGCTTTGTATCACGTGCTTCAGACTCATACTCTTCAATATGAATAGATGTGTAGCTATCGTCTTTTACAAGACTTTCACTCATAATGATCGCATCTTCATAGTTGTAACCATCCCAAGTCATAAAGGCGACAAGTACGTTACGACCCAGTGCAAGTTCACCTTTTTCCATTGACGGACCATCTGCAAGAACTTCTCCCTTCGTCACGCGGTCACCTTGCTGGATGATCGGACGCTGGTTATAGCATGTCCCCTGGTTTGAACGAACATATTTACGTAAACCGTAATAATCACGGTCACCTTCTACTTCTTTCCCGTCTACTTCTGAAATACGACGGACGACGATTTCTTTTGCTTCAACACTTTCAACAATTCCATCATGCTGACAGATAATCGCAGCACCTGAGTCTTTACCAGATACATACTCCATACCTGTTCCGACAATAGGTGATTCAGGTTCAATTAAAGGAACTGCTTGCCTCTGCATGTTTGCTCCCATTAGCGCTCGGTTAGAGTCATCATTTTCTAAAAACGGGATACAAGCTGTCGCAGCTGATACGACCTGTTTTGGTGAAACATCCATATAATCAAGCTGTTCACGCGGGACGATTGTGTTTTCTCCACGGAACCTTGCAATGACTTCATCATTAACAAAGCTACCGTCTTCGTCTAAAATCGCGTTAGCTTGTGCAACAACATAGTTGTCCTCTTCATCTGCTGTCAGATAATCAATTTCTGCTGTTACTTTACCTGTTTCAGGGTCTACTCTACGGTAAGGTGTTTCGATAAACCCAAATTTATTTACCTTAGCATAAGAAGAAAGTGAGTTAATTAAACCGATGTTCGGTCCTTCAGGCGTCTCAATCGGACACATTCTTCCGTAATGTGAATAGTGAACGTCCCTTACTTCCATTCCAGCCCTTTCTCTTGTGAGTCCACCAGGTCCAAGCGCTGAAAGTCGACGCTTGTGTGTTAACTCTGCAAGTGGGTTTGTCTGATCCATAAACTGTGAGAGCTGTGAACTTCCAAAGAACTCTTTCACAGATGCCGTAACAGGACGAATATTAATCAACTGTTGCGGTGTCACACTTGATGTATCTTGAATCGACATACGTTCACGTACAACACGCTCCATACGTGAAAGTCCAATTCTAAACTGGTTTTGAAGCAATTCACCAACTGAACGTAAACGTCGGTTTCCTAAATGGTCAATGTCATCTGTGTAGCCGACATTAAATAGTGTGTTAAAGAAATAGTTAATTGACGCAACGATATCTGCCGTTGTAATGTGCTTGACATCGTCTGCAATCGAACCATTACCGACAACTGTCAGTACGCGTTCTCCTTCGTCATCTGTCGGATCAAATACTTTAATCGACTGAATCACAACATCCTCTTTAATAATCCCATCTGTTAACTCTTTTACTTCTGCTCCAAGTGGATTTTCTTCACGATTTAATAGCGGCATCAACTTATCTAAAAGTTTACGATCAATTTTATCCCCTTGTTGCGCAATCACTTCACCTGTTTCACGGTCAACAATTGTTTCCGCTAAGGTTTGATTTAACAAACGATTACTAATATCGAGCTTTTTATTCAACTTATAACGTCCGACATAGGCGAGGTCATAGCGCTTAGGATCGAAAAAGCGCGTCTCTAATAAACTTTTAGCATTTTCTACGGTCGGTGGTTCACCTGGGCGTAGGCGTTCATAAATCTCTAAAAGTGCCTTTTCTGACGTTTCAGTATTATCTTTTTCAAGTGTATTTCTTAAGTATTCATTATCACCGATTAATTCGATGATTTCTTCATCTGTTGTAAATCCAAGTGCACGTAGTAAGACAGTGATTGGTAGTTTACGCGTCCGATCAATTCGTACATAGGCAACGTCACGAGCGTCTGTCTCGTAATCTAGCCATGCTCCACGGTTAGGAATCACTGTTGCAGTCATCCCACGCTTACCATTTTTATCAATTTTTTCACTGTAGTAAACACTCGGTGAACGAACCAGTTGTGAAACAATAACACGTTCTGCTCCGTTAATAACGAATGTTCCGGTATCTGTCATCAGTGGGAAATCCCCCATGAAGACCTCTTGCTCTTTAACCTCTCCGGTTTGGTTGTTAATCAGACGAACTCTTACACGCAGTGGCGCACTGTAAGTCACGTCTCTTTCTTTTGATTCCTCAACAGGATACTTTATTTCTCCTAAGCGGTAATCAACAAATTCAAGCGAGAGATTTCCTGTGAAATCTTCGATTGGCGAAATGTCTGCAAACATTTCTTTTAAGCCTTCTTCAAGGAACCACTCATAAGATGCAGTTTGAATCTCGATTAAATTAGGTAATTCTAAAACTTCACTTATTCTTGCATAACTTCTACGTTGGCGATAACGTCCGTACTGAACTAGTTGACCTGTCAACTGCTTCACCCCTAATTTCAAACTTTTATATTGCACTACTTTAAAAATAAAGTAGATATTTCTTGTCTTCTTAAATTAAATGCGTTATTATTTTTTAAAATAGAAAAAAGGTTTTCCTTTTTTAAAGAAACCTTTAATTGTTTACTGCATGCCTTGGTTCGCTAAAATCAATTAATTATTCTATTTTAAAATTAAAGCTTGACACATTAAAATTATTGTTGCATTAAACCACTATACCACAAGCCTTGACATAGGTCAATGCTTAATCGACCGTATAATAAAGTAACCCTTCTTTTTTTCTACGACTTCAACCGACTCAAATATCGTTTTTAAATATTTGATCGCCGAAGCTGCCCCTTGCTTCTTCTGGATGACTATCCACAATTCACCTTTGGCTAATAAATACTCGCGACTCTTTTCAAACAGACGATAAATAAATTGCTTACCGACACGAATCGGTGGATTTGTAATTATTGCTGCATATAATTTACTTTCATCTACTTGAGAAAAGCCATCACTTACAAAAACATGTGCGTTTTGCACATTATTTTCATCTAGATTTTTCTCAGCATACTTTACTGCGCGCTCATTAATATCGACCATATCAATCTGTCTTTCTGGGTTGTCTTTAGCTAGGCTAATCCCTATCGGCCCATAGCCACAACCTAAATCAAGTAAGTCACCGTTGATTTCTGGCGATATAAATTGTTCGCATAACAATCTACTTCCAAAATCTAATTCATTCTTTGAAAAAACACCTGAAACGCTTGTGAATGTTAACTCACGACCGTTTATTTTTGTTTTCCATTGATGTGATTTTTCCTCTGTTATCGGTTTTTCTGAATAATAATGTTCGGACACGTGGATCTTTCACCTGCTTTGTGTGATTTCTTGGGGAAAAGATGAGACTTCTAAAATGAGATAGAAAGCCCGTCACAGAATGACGAGCTTTCTACTTTTAAATTATTTAAGTGTAACTTTAGCGCCTGCTTCTTCAAGCTTCGCTTTAATTTCTTCAGCTTCTTCTTTGTCAACGCCTTCTTTAATTGCTTTAGGCGCTGCGTCTGTCATGTCTTTTGCGTCTTTTAGACCTAAGCCAGTAATTTCACGTACTGCCTTAACAACTTTAATCTTAGATGCACCTGCATCTTCAAGTACAACGTCAAATTCAGTTTGCTCAGCACCTGCGTCTCCACCTGCTGCTGCACCTGCTGCTGCTACTGGAGCTGCTGCTGTTACACCAAACTCTTCTTCAATTGCTTTAACTAAGTCATTTAGTTCTAAAACTGACATTTCTTTAACTGCTTCAATAATTTGTTCACTTGTCATGATTGAATCCTCCTAATGTTTTTTTATTTTTTATTCTTCTGTTGACTCTTCTGTCGCCTCTTCTGCTGGCGCTTCTTCAACCGTTTCACCTGATGCCTCTTTTTCTTCTGCTACTGCTTTAGTAACATAAGCTAAGTTGCGGATAGGTGCTTGTAGGACACTTAGTAACATAGAAACAAGTCCGTTGTAGTCTGGTAGTTTCGATAACTCCTCTAAATCTTCAACGCCTGTTACCTTACCGTCAATTACGCCACCTTTAACTTCTAGAGCTTCGTGTTCTTTTGCAAATCCATAAAGGATTTTTGCAGGCGCAACAACATCTTCTTTACCGAATGCAATTGCAGTTGGACCTACTAAAAGATCACTTAATTCTGTTAACTCTACGTCTTCAAGTGCACGACGAGCAAGTGTGTTCTTGTAAACCTTATACGTAATATCATTATCACGTAACTCTTTTCTTAATGCCGTAATCTCAGCAACGTCTAAGCCACGGTAATCAACAACAACTGCTGCATCACTTTCTTTAAAGTTTTGAGCAATTTCTTCAACCGTTTGTTTTTTCGCTTCGAGCTTCGCCATTTGTCCACCTCCTATTTCCTTTATACCTCGCGGTGCTTTTGTCTAATAAAAAAGCCCCCGTTACCGGAGGCTTTTTATAAAATGTTAAATTCAGTCACACTGGAATTCACAGATTATAAATAAACACCTCGGTAGGTTTATTAAGCTTTCGCCCCTACTGTCTACGGTATAACAGATTAAATTTTACCTAATAAATTATATAACGCTAGAGCCCATCTGTCAAGTTAACTTATTCTTTTAAGAATGAGCTAACGTCAACTTTGATTCCAGGCCCCATTGTTGAAGTAACTGCTGCATTTCTTACGTAAGTCCCTTTTGCTGTATGTGGACGAACGCGTGCAACTGTCTCAGCGATTGTGCTGAAGTTTTCAACTAACTTATCATCTTCAAATGATAGTTTCCCGATTGGAACGTGTAAGTTTGAATCTTTATCTACACGGTATTCAACTTTACCAGCCTTAATCTCTTCAACTGCTTTTGCAACTTCAAATGTTACTGTTCCTGTTTTCGGGTTCGGCATGAGTCCTTTTGGTCCAAGTACGCGACCAAGCTTACCAACTTCTCCCATCATGTCAGGTGTTGCAACAATTACATCAAAGTCAAACCAACCTTCGTTGATTTTAGCGATAATATCTTCATCAGCAATGAAGTCAGCACCTGCCGCTTCAGCTTCTTTGATTTTATCACCTTTAGCAAAAACTAAAACAGACTGAGTTTTACCTGTACCATGTGGAAGCACAACTGCTCCACGAATGTTTTCTTCCGCTTTTTTAGGGTCTACACCTAAACGGAATGCAACATCGACAGACTCATCAAATTTAGCTTTAGAAACTTCTTTTAATAAAGTAATAGCTTCTTTTATATCGTATACTTTTTCGCGATCAACTTTTTTCATCGCGTCTTCGTAGTTTTTTCCTCTTTTTTTCAATGTATATCCTCCTCTGTGTGGTTTTAACGGATGAACCTCCCACTACTTGCCAAAACACTTACTTTTCAACAGTAATTCCCATACTACGTGCAGTACCTTCAACCATTCTCATAGCCGCTTCAACGTCTGCTGCGTTTAAGTCTTGCATTTTTGTTTCTGCAATTTCTTGAACTTGAGCACGTTTAACCTTAGCTACCTTATTACGGTTAGGCTCTCCTGACGCTTTATCAATCCCTGCTGCTTTCTTTAAAAGAACAGCCGCTGGTGGCGTTTTAGTAATAAAAGTAAATGAACGGTCTTCAAACACTGTGATCTCAACTGGAATAATTAAACCTGCCTGATCTTGTGTTTGTGCGTTAAACTCTTTACAGAAGCCCATGATATTGATTCCCGCTTGACCAAGTGCTGGTCCAACTGGCGGAGCCGGGTTTGCTTTAGCTGCCGGAATTTGTAATTTTACTAAATCTATAACTTTTTTAGCCACGAAACACACCTCCTTATCGTTCGTGATGTGGTAATGTGGGTTGTTCGACACATACACTCAAGAGCGAACTTCCCTCCCACTCGAATTTTATTCCGCTTCAAAGCGTGAATAACATAAAAATCTTACCATATAAGTGGGGATTTTGCAAGCTGTATATTTATGATAACTTCTGAACTTGATTGAAGTCTAATTCGACTGGCGTCTCTCTTCCAAACATATTGACGTGGACTTTTAAGGCCTGCTTGTCTAGATCAATATGTTCAATTGTCCCTGTAAAGTTAGCAAATGGCCCATCAAGAACTCGCACATTTTCTTTCAGTTCAAAATCAACCTTGACTGCTGACTCTTCAACACCTAGCCTTCTTAAAACAGCATCTACTTCATGCGGAAGCAGTGAAGTTGGCTTAGTTCCTTGACCACTTGAACCAACAAAGCCCGTGACGCCTGGTGTATTCCTTACAACATACCATGAGTCATCTGTCATGATCATTTCTGCTAACACATAACCTGGGAAAAACTTCTTTTTACTCACCTTTGTTTTCCCGTCTTTAATTTCTGTTTCTTCTTCTTCAGGCACGATAACTCTAAAAATCTTATCTTCCATCCCCATTGTTTCGACTCTTTTTTCTAAGTTCATTTTTACTTTATTTTCATACCCAGAATAGGTATGAATCACATACCAATGCTTTTCCATACAATCCCTCCTAGTTTATTTTTTACTACAATATTAAAAAACCCGTATGACACGGGTTTTGATATTTTAATCTAGCTTATTTAAATGCTGAAAGTTTACTTAGCGCTAAACCAATTCCAAAGTCAACGACAAAAAAGAATAATGCTACGAATACAACTGTTGCAACAACGGTAATTGTATAGCTGACAAGTTCTGGTCCTTTTGGCCAAGTTACTTTTCTCATCTCTCGTGAGACATCTTTAAAAAAATCAAAAATTTTCACATTAATCCCCCAACATTCTATTTAGCCTCTTTATGCAGTGTGTGCTTTCCACAATGTTTACAATGTTTCTTTAATTCTAAGCGTTCCGGGTTGTTTACTTTGTTTTTATACGTAAAATAATTTCTTCTTAAACACTCTGTACAAGCGAGTCCAATTTTACCAGTCATCGTATCCACCTATTTCTACGACATTAATATCACTAATTTAGCACGTGAAAAGTTAATTGTCAATCTATTCCTTTCTGTTTACAAAGCTTTAACAATTTCTTTTTTGCACGTTGCACTGCATTGTCAACTTGCCTTTCATTCAAGTTTAATTGTCTAGCGATTTCTTTATAGGAGTAGCCTTCTAGATAAATGTTAAAGACAGCATATTCACGCCTTGATAAGTAGGCTTTAAATAAACGAGTCAATTCTTTTTCTGCTTCTTTTTTTAAGAGGATTTCTTCTACTGAGGGTTGAATAAGAGGGAGGCGATCGCCTAAACTGAGGCCCGTATCTTTAATGTTTGCTTCAAGCGAAGCTGCTTCATTCAAGACATGGTGTTTTGCGCTTAAGGCATGACGAAAACGTGAAATGAGGGTGTTGCGAATCACAGTGCTTGCATATGTTTGAAACTGACTTTGTTTAAAGTCATAGCTTACTGCAGCTTTATAGAGGGCAAGTAAGGCTTCTTGCTTCAGGTCATCCTTTTCAATAATTAAAAAGTAGCGACTCACTTGATAATAAATTAACTGGGTATAACGCTTGGCTAACTCGGAAAAAGCAAACTGATCGCCATTCTGTACCGCTTTAAGTAAACTTATGTCTCTTTCTTCCATCCTTTTGCTCACCTCCTTAAAAAGAAAGAGACGCAAGGATTACTTTTTCCCACGTCTCATTTTTTCAAGTTCTGCTAAGACTTCTTTTGATAGCCGAGCTTTTGACGGACTTTCAATGCGCGAGAGGCTGCCTAGATCATTTGCAATATTTGTATCCAGGTCACGTACAGCGATTAAAAGTTCACGTGCTGAAATCCGGAGTGCACCGCGACCAAAAACAGTCCTTTGTTCTGCGTAATCTGAAGTTGCCACGTAAACTTTATTTTTTACATGTTTGACTTCTTTGACCAATCGCTCAATTGATTCATCCGCCGTTTCTTTTTCCTTGGTAAAAATCACTTCTAAGTTTCCTATTTCTTGTTTACTTTCAAGACCCTTCACATGCAAGGCGTCAAAGACAACAATCACTCGGTCACCTGAGTAAGCTTGGTATTCAGTTAAAATTTCTAATAAGCGGTCACGTGCCTCGCTAATGCTTCGTTTTTTTAACCTTTCGAGTTCGTCCCATGCACCAATGATATTATAGCCGTCGATAATTAAGACATCCATCTTAGACCTCTGGGTAACGTTTACGATAAATTTCATACATTAAAAGACCAGCTGCAACCGAGGCATTCAATGAGGGAATCTTACCAACCATCGGTAGACTCACAGTCCAATCACACTTTTCTTTAACAAGGCGGCTCAGCCCCTTCCCCTCATTCCCGATTACAATAGCGATAGCTGTCTCACCATCTAAAGTTCGGTAGTCTTGAGCACCTTCTTTTCCTGTCCCGACGACCCAGACATTTCTTTCCTTCAGCTTCTCAATCGTTTGTACGATATTTGTTACCTGAACAACTGGGATATGTTCAATCGCACCGGCTGATGCTTTAGCAACGGACTGTGTGAGACCGACTGAACGATGCTTAGGAATAATGACACCGTGGGCCCCTGTTGCATCCGCTGTACGTAAGATGGCACCTAAGTTATGTGGATCTTCTAACTCATCTAAAATAATAAAAAAGGGTAATTCATCCCGTTCTTCTGCTTGTTTAAACACCTGGTCTAAACTAGAAAATTCATAAGGCTTAACACGCGCAATTACACCTTGGTGCCTTCCGCCTGTTAGCTTATCTAAGTCGCGCTTATCAACACGAGTTAACTTGATGTGTTTTTTTTGAGCGAGGCGACTAATTTCATCTGCTGTCTTTTTATTCAAAGTATTTAAAAGTGAAATTTGATAGACTTCACGTTTTGAATTTAAGGCTTCTAAAACGGCATTTTTTCCGATAATCAACTCTTCACTCATTCAACTTTCTCCTTCTCACTGACAATAAATTTGATAGATAAGAAAACAAGCTCATCTAACCTGTCTTTGCGTCCATCTAAATATAAATAACCAAGCAGCGCTTCAAAGGCAGTGCTATGCCTGTAAGTGACAACACTTGTATTTTTCGGTGCTGCACCTGACTTTGCGTTGCGTCCACGCCGAACGACTCCTGCTTCTTCTTCGGTTAAAAGCTCTGCTTCAATCAAATAGTGAAGCGCTTTTGCTTGTGCCTTTGCTGAAACAAAATGAATCGCTTGTTCATGTAGTTTTTGCGGCTGGACTTGTTTATTTCTGATTAAATACTCACGGACATAAATTTCATAAATTGCATCGCCTATATAAGCAAGTGCTAAACTTTTCATTTGCCTAACATCTACCATCTTTAGCCTCGTTTCCAGCGCACACCTTGTGCAGTATCTTCTAAAATAATCTTTTCTTTCTGCAATAAGTCCCGAATCTCATCTGCACGGGCATAATCTTTATTTTTTCTTGCCTCATCTCTTTCTTTAATCAAGCTATCAATCTCAGCATCAAGTAACTCCTCTTCTTGAGTTAAGTCAATGCCTAAAACGCCTAATAACTCTTTCAGCTTCGCTTGAAAGGCTTCGATCACCGCTTCATCCGTCTGCGCCTCTTCTAAATAAAGATTCGCTTCTTTTGCTAAATCAAAAATCACTGTAATAGCGTTTGCCGTATTAAAATCATCATCCATCGCTTGGATAAATTTATCGCCCGCTTTTTCGACCTTGATGAGCCACTTAGCAGTTTCGCTTGATAAGTTTGTACTTGCTTGTTTGCGGTGCTCTAAATTCGTATAGGTTGTTTGAATTCGTTCGAAACTGTTTTTTGCACTTTCAAGTAAGTCAGCTGTAAAATTAATTGGATTTCGATAATGAACACTTAAGATGAAAAAGCGTAAGACCATCGGATCATGTGCCTCAATAAGGTCTTTTGTTAAAACGAAGTTATTCAGCGACTTTGACATCTTTTCATTATCAATATTCATATAGCCATTGTGCATCCAATAGTTTGCAAAGGGCTCTTCATTTAAAGCTTCAGACTGCGCAATTTCATTTTCATGGTGAGGAAAGGCTAAGTCTTGTCCACCGGCATGAATATCGATTGTCTCGCCTAAATATTTTTTCGCCATTGCTGAACATTCAATATGCCAGCCCGGACGCCCCTTGCCCCAAGGTGAATCCCAGGCAATCTCGCCTTCTTTTGCCTTCTTCCAAAGAGCAAAATCTAAGGGATCGCTTTTCTTTTCACCAATTTGAATGCGTGCACCAGCGCGCAGCTCATCAATCGACTGATCAGATAACTTACCATAGCCTTCGAATTCACGCGGCTTAAAATACACATCACCATCTACATGGTAGGCATAGCCTTTCTCTACAAGGCCTGAAACAAATTCAATAATTTCGTCCATCGTATCTGTCACACGCGGGTGATGAGTTGCTTTCTTTACACCAAGTGCATCCACATCTTTTAAATAAGCGTCTACAAAACGATTGGTTAAATCTTGAACTCTTTCTTCTAACTTATTTGCTTCTGCAATAATTTTATCATCGACATCAGTAAAGTTTAGCACGTAATTGACTTCATAACCCTTATATTCAAAATAACGACGGACCGTATCAAACACAATTGCAGGACGCGCATTTCCGATATGAATATAATTATAAACTGTCGGGCCACAAACGTACATCCTTACCTTGCCAGGCTCAATTGGAATAAAATCCTCTTTCTTACGTGTTAATGTATTATAAATCTGAATTGACATGATGATTACCTTCCTTTACTTGTTTTAGCTCTTTTTGCAAGTCTGAAATTTCTTTTTGCATTTTTTCTAAACGATCAGCAATCGGGTCAGGCATGAGGTGGTGGTCTAGTTTTTCAGTGACTTTTTTACCGTCTTGTTTCACCACACGACCCGGGATGCCAACAACAGTTGCATTGCTCGGGACATCTTTTAAGACGACCGAACCACCACCAATTTTAGAATTCTCACCAATTGTAATCGAACCAAGCACCTTAGCACCTGTTGCAACAAGTACATTATCTTCTAAAGTCGGGTGGCGTTTACCTTTTTCATGTCCGGTTCCACCAAGTGTGACACCTTGATAAAGCGTTACATTATCACCAATCTCACAGGTTTCACCAATGACAATTCCCATCCCATGGTCCATAAAGAACCTTCTTCCTATTTTAGCACCTGGATGAATCTCTATTCCCGTTAAAAAACGACTTATTTGCGAAATTGCACGGGCTAGAAAGAAAAGTCGCCATTTATATAACTGGTGGGCAATACGGTGCCACCAAATTGCGTGTACACCTGAATAAGTTAAAAATATTTCAAAGTAAGTTCGGGCGGCTGGGTCTTGCTCAAACACGATATCCATATCTTCCTTCATTCGTTTGAATATCCCCATTTTTTCTCCTCCTTTTAAAAATCAAAAACACCCCTGTGTAGCAACTACTACACAGAGGCGTCATCACGCGGTTCCACTCTGTTTATAAAAAGAATATCTTTTTATATCTTCTCTTGCCGATAACGGAGCATGACCGCCATTTATTACTCGCTTCATAAACGGGCTCAAAGGGGCATTCGACTATGGCTTGATTAACGTCTTTTTCAGCTTGAAAGACGCTCTCTTTCTAATCTTACGCATAGTTTACTTGTCCTTCTCAAGGCTTAATTTAACTATAATATATTTTGTCTAATTTGTGAACTCTTATGCTTCAAGTTCTTTTAATAAGCTATCTAAGCGTTTTAAAATGACCTCTTTACCTAATAATTCAATGGCACGGGGTAATTCTGGTCCATGTGTTTGCCCGGTTGTTGCAACTCGAATTGGCATGAATAACTTTTTACCACGATGGCCTGTTTCTTTTTGGGTCGCTTTAATCTGCTCTTTAATCTGGTCTGCTGAAAAGTCTTCTAAATGAATTAGCTTATCTGTAAATACTTGCAACACTTCAACGACTTGTTCTTCACCTAGAACCTTCTGAGCCGCTTCATCATAATCGATGTCTGTTTTAAAGAAAAGCTGTGTGAGCTCAAGGATTTCCTTTCCGTAATGAAGTTGTGCCTGATAGAGTTCAATCACATCTTCTGCCCAGTTGCGTTTTTCATCTGACATATCTGCTTCAAGCTGACCTGCTTCAATTAAATGTGGCATAGCAAGTGCAACAAGCTCATCTTTCGTCAGCGTCTTAATATACTCACCATTCATCCATTTTAACTTTTGTGGATCAAAGACCGCTGCTGAAGTTGATAAACGTTCAGGATCAAAGATTTCAATTAACTTTTCCTTGCTAAAGATTTCATCTTCTCCTACAGGCGACCAACCGAGTAAAGTAATAAAGTTAAATAAGGCTTCTGGCAGGTAGCCTTCATTTTTATACTGCTCGATAAACTGCATAATATGCTGATCACGTTTACTTAACTTTTTACGATCTTCATTTAAAATCAATGTCATATGACCAAACTGAGGTGCTGTCCAACCAAAGGCTTCATAAACCATCAGTTGACGCGGAGTGTTTGAAATGTGCTCCTCACCACGTAAAACATGGGTAATCCCCATAAGGTGATCATCAATTGCAACTGCGAAGTTATAAGTTGGCATCCCATCTTTTTTCACGATGACCCAGTCACCAAAATCACTTGATTCAAAAGTAATATTGTCTCTGACAATATCATTAAATGTGTAAGTTTTATTTTTAGGTACGCGAATACGAATACTTGGTTGACGTCCTTCTTTTCTAAAAGCTTCTTTTTCTTCTTCTGTTAGATTGCTATGTGCACCTGAATACTTAGGAGGTTGATTACGTGCAATTTGCTCCTCTCTTTCAGCTTCAAGCTCTTCACTTGTCATAAAGCACTCATAAGCTAAATCGCGCTCAAGTAATTCAGCGACATATTTATCATAGATATCGGTTCTTTCTGATTGACGATAAGGTCCGTACTCTCCACCAACATCCGCACCTTCATCCCACTCTAAACCTAACCATTTTAAGAAAGTCAGCTGACTCTCTTCGCCACCTTCAACATTTCGTTTTGAATCTGTATCTTCTGTACGAATAATAAACTCACCCGAAAAATGACGGGCATATAAATAATTAAACAACGCTGTGCGCGCGTTTCCGATGTGTAAATCCCCTGTTGGGCTTGGTGCATATCTAACTCTTACTTTGCTTGACATTTAAGTTCCCCACTTCTTCTTTATTATTTTGGTTTGGCAAAAATCATACGGCCTGCCGATGTTTGAAGCACACTTGTAATAATAACATCAACCGTTTGACCAATTAAACTCTTACCTTCTTCTACAACAATCATCGTACCATCATCAAGATAAGCAACACCTTGTCCTTGTTCTTTTCCATCCTTTATCACTTGAACAGTCATAGGCTCACCCGGAATCACAACCGGCTTCACTGCATTTGCTAAATCATTGATATTTAAAACAAGAACACCTTGTAAATCGGCGACCTTATTTAAGTTAAAGTCATTTGTTACAACAGTCCCGTCTTTTTCTTGTGCTAGACGAACAAGCTTACTATCTACCTCAGGCACATCTTCAAAATCACCGTCATAAATCTGAACCTCAACAGGCAGTTCTTTTTGAATTTTATTTAAGATGTCTAAACCTCTACGGCCACGATTACGTTTCAAAGCATCTGATGAGTCCGCAATATGCTGAAGCTCATCTAAAATGAATTTCGGAATAATAATCGGACCTTCTAAAAAGTTTGTTTGACAGATATCCGCAATACGTCCGTCAATAATCACACTTGTATCTAAAATTTTAGGGCGTACTTCTGTGAGTATTTCTGGCTCTGATTCCTTCACGTCTTCCGGTTCTATCTTCACTTTTTCGCGTTGTGAATATAGGGCTGTAAATTCATCCCGGCGTCTAAAACCGACTTGGAAGCCAAGATAACCGACAACAAGTGTTGTAAATAGAGGAATCACCTCCGAGACGATTTGGAGGCCAACATCTTTTAACGGAATATTAATTAAATAGGCAACAACAAGTCCGATAATTAAACCGATTGTTCCAAAAAACAAGTCTGCAACCGGTAGATTAACAAGCCCTTCTTCAACCCATTTAAAAAAACCAACGATATAATCAACAACAAAATAAGATATTGTAAAAAATATAAATGCAAAAACAAGCGAGGTAAAGTAGGGCGATGTTGCCCAACTAAAACCACTTATATTTAAAAACAATGCAAGGTCTGGCCCGTATAAAAACCCGAGCGTTCCACCTAAAATAATTAAAAACACATAGACAAATTTACCTAACATTTCCTGCACCTCCTAACGTGTATCATGCAAGAGAAATGCTTAAAACATACCTATCGTAAATGATAGCATAGCAAAAATAGGTCGTCAATTTGTTGAGAAAGGCTTATTCTATTTAGTTTAGAACACCATTACTTGCCTAAACCTTTATGCAAAGCCTGTTGAACTGTTTTGACTCCAATTACTTCAATTCCTTTAGGTGGTGTCCAACCATCTAAATTATTCTCAGAACAAATAATCCGTTTAAAGCCCAGCTTAGCCGCTTCCTGCACACGTTGTTCTATTCTAGATACCCTTCTTATTTCACCTGTTAAACCTACTTCACCTATAAATATGTCCTCTGGGTTGGTTGGTGTGTCCCTAAAGCTTGAGGCAATACTGATCGCAATCGCAAGGTCAATTGCAGGTTCATCTAACTTCACACCACCTGCAACCTTAATATAGGCATCTTGGTTTTGTAACATTAAACCAACCCGCTTTTCTAAGACCGCCATGAGTAAGGGGACTCGGTTAGAGTCAATACCGGTTGCCATCCGACGTGGATTACCAAATGCGGACGGTGAAATAAGTGCTTGGATTTCTACTAGGACAGGGCGGGTTCCTTCCATTGAAGCAACAACCGTTGATCCAGAAGCACCATTAGAGCGTTCTTCTAAGAAGATTTCAGATGGATTGAGTACTTCTTGTAGACCCAGCTCTTTCATTTCAAAAATTCCCATCTCATTGGTACTACCGAACCTGTTTTTAACACTCCGTAAAATCCGGTAAGTGTGATGTCTTTCACCCTCAAAATAGAGGACCGCATCAACCATATGCTCAAGCATTCTTGGACCTGCAATAGCGCCTTCCTTAGTCACATGACCGACAATAAAAATGGGTATACCATGTGTTTTAGCAACCTTCATTAATTCCATTGTACATTCACGCACCTGGGTTACACTACCTGGTGCACTTGTTACATCTTCTTTAAATATTGTTTGAATTGAATCGATAATCACTAATGAAGGTTTTTCTTCAGTAATTTGATGCGTAATATAGCTCAAGTTTGTCTCTGTTAATACATATAAGTCATCTGAAGTGACTTTAAGCCGGTCCGCTCTTAACTTCGTTTGTTGTAAGGACTCCTCACCCGAAATGTAAAGAACTGTTCGACCATCGACTGCAACTTGATCTGATATTTGAAGCAGGAGGGTCGACTTTCCTATCCCTGGATCTCCACCTATTAAAACAAGCGAGCCTGGAACAATTCCTCCGCCTAGTACACGGTTAAATTCTTCCATTTCTAACTTTAGACGTTCTTCTTTTTCTGATTTTATTTGCGTGATTTTCTCTGGCTTTTGACTTGTGATTGCGCGTGTTGCATGACGTCCGGTTGGTTTTTTTTCAGCAATTTCTTCAACAAGTGTCTCCCACTCCTGACATCCTGGACACTTTCCCATCCATCTAAGGGACTGGTAGCCACATTCTTTACAGACATATTTTGTTTTTATTTTTGCCATGGTGTCTCCCTCTTTCCTTAAAATAAAATTAGAGCTAGTTTTCAAACTAGCTCTAATGTTTTAGGTTAAAAGGATAAACTCTCCCTTTCGACTTAGTCCAATTCGAGCACTTTCTCCTTTTTTAACCTGTCCTTTTAAAAGTTCCTCAGAAAGTAGATCCTCAATATTTTGCTGAATTGACCTACGTAATGGTCTTGCACCGTATTCAGGATCAAAACCTTCTTCAGCAATTTTTTCAATCGCTCCGTCTGTGATTGTGAACTCGATTGCTTGTTTCTTCAGGCGCGTTTGAAGATCTTTTATCATCAACTTAACAATTGATTTCATATGTTTTTCTTCAAGTGAATGGAAGACTATTGTTTCATCTATCCGGTTTAAAAACTCCGGTCTGAAAGTCTCCTTCAACGCATCTTTCACCTTTGCTTCCATATCTTTATGCTCTTGATTTGCATCATCTAAAGCAAAACCAAGTGAAGCATTTCGCTTAAGTTCACTCGCTCCTACATTTGATGTCATAATAATCACTGTGTTTCTAAAATCAACGACACGTCCTTTAGAATCTGTTAGTCGACCATCTTCTAGGACTTGAAGCAAGATATTAAAGACCTCTGGATGAGCCTTTTCAATCTCATCTAATAAGATAACTGAATAAGGTTTTTGACGTACTTGTTCTGTCAATTGACCGCCTTCTTCATGTCCAACATAACCCGGAGGCGCTCCGACTAGGCGTGATGTTGCGTGCTTTTCCATGTATTCTGACATATCTATTCGAACCATCGCATCCTCATCTGAAAACATGACTTCAGCTAAAGCACGAGCGAGTTCTGTTTTACCAACCCCAGTTGGTCCGAGGAAGATAAAGGAACCAATCGGCCGAGCTGGGTCCTTTAATCCAGCACGGGCCCTTCTAATTGCTTTTGATACCGCTTGAACTGCTTGCTCTTGCCCTGTAATACGTTGGTGTAAAATTTCTTCTAAATTAAGTAAACGATCTGATTCACTTTTTGTTAGCTTAACGACCGGAATCCCTGTCCAAGCCGAAACAATTGAGGCAATATCTTCTTCTGTGACTTTAGCCTTTTCTTGGTCCTGACGTTCTTTCCAAGATTTTTTCATCTCTTCAACTTCTAATTGAAGCCTGCGTTCTGTATCACGAAAGGCTGCGGCTTTTTCAAATTCCTGACTTAACACAGCCGAATCTTTTTCTTTTTTGCTTTCAGCTAACTTTTCTTCAAGATTTTTAAGTTCTTCAGGAATGTTATATGTTTTTAAACGGACTTTTGAGCCGGCTTCATCAATTAAATCTATCGCCTTATCAGGTAAGAAACGATCTGCAACATATCGGCTTGATAATTCTGCCGCCGCGCTAATTGCCTTATCTGTAATTATCACTCTGTGATGCGCTTCGTAACGATCGCGTAAACCTTCTAATATTTTTTTGGTTTCCTCAACTGTTGGTTCATTGACAACAACAGGCTGGAACCTTCTTTCAAGGGCTGCATCTTTTTCAATATACTTACGATACTCATCAAATGTCGTTGCACCAACGACTTGAATTTCTCCACGTGAGAGTGCTGGCTTTAAGATATTAGAAGCATCAATTGCCCCCTCAGCACCTCCTGCACC
>JASLIE010000131.1 GCA_030152985.1 Bacillaceae bacterium | reverse complement strand
AACTCTGTCTTAGCTTTATATGATGTAAGTGAAACAAAGAGTGAATCAGACTTTCCATGGTTGAATATTTTAAAGGAAGAATATCAGGCGATTGTGCTATCTATGCAATCAAAAATTGAAGCAGCTCTCAGAATTATTCATGATTCTGACGGTCCCGTTCACTATTTAGAAGCAATTGAAGCAGATAAAGCAATCGCTCAAGCAGCCCTTCAACAAACAAACTGGAATGAGATGCATGAATTTATGAAAACCGTTAAATTTAAACGCTTATCTAGTAAACGAGTTGAATGCGATGTAAATAAACGGGAACAAGTTAAAGCGATTCGAAAGACCTATCAAGATGACTTCAAAGAAATGCAAGAAGATTGGTTTTCAAAGGACTTAGCGGCACATCTACTCGATTTAAAGCAATTATATCCAGTAATCGAAACAGTCACTCAACTTGTCCTTGAATTTAAAGATCGTTTTACAGAAAAGAAACGTGATAAAGCCTTACTTGACTTTTCGGATTTAGAGCACTTAAGTTTAGAGATTTTAATCGATCATGCTGAGTCAGAAGAGTTTAAGCCTTCTGAAGTTGCTCGATCTTATCAAGAAAAATTTTCTGAAGTTTTAGTTGATGAATATCAAGATATTAACCAAGTTCAAGAAACAATTTTATCACTTGTAAGTAGAGGTGATAATATGTTTATGGTAGGCGATGTTAAACAAAGTATTTATCGTTTTCGACACGCAGATCCAACGCTCTTTATTAATAAATATAAACAATACAAAGTTAATGAAGGGTCTGGCTATCGAATTGATTTAGCACGCAATTTTAGAAGTCGAAAAGATGTTTTAACAGGAACAAACTATGTATTCAGGCAAATTTTAGATGAAGCAGTAGGTGAAATTAATTATGATAAGGGGTCTGAACTTATCTACGCAAATCATTCATATGATGACTATCCGTTTGAAGCTGCAGTCGATTTATTGTTAGTTGATCGTGATGATGAAACTTATGAAAAAACAGAAAGTCATGACCTAACAAAAGCTCAGGTTGAAGCACGTGCCTATGCAAAGAAAATTAAAGAGTGGATGGGATATACTAGCTCACCGAGGCTTCAAGTCATTGATAAAGAAACAAATGTACAACGTCCAATCCAATACCGAGATATCGTTATTTTACAAAGGTCAAAAACAGATTTGGCTGTTATTTATGAGGAATTTAAAAAGCAAGGTATTCCTGTATATGGTGAGTTACGCGATGGTTATTTTAAAGCAATCGAAGTTCAAGTGATGATTAGTTTATTAAAAGTTATCGATAACCCTTATCAAGATATACCTTTAGCATCAGTATTAAGGTCACCGATTGTTGGTTTAGATGAGGAAGAACTTGTACAAATTAAGCTTGAAAAAGGGCGAAGTTTTTATGAATCTCTTGTTAATTACAGTAAAAATAGTTCAGACCTAGGCGACCGTTTAAGGCATTTTTTAAAGCAACTTAAGCAATTCAAGGAACTTGCCATTCAAGGTGAGTTATCTGAACTTATTTGGGAGATTTACCGGGAGACAGCTTACTTTGATTTTGTTGGAGGTATTCCTGGTGGTCGACAAAGACAGGCGAATTTAAGGGCTTTATATGACCGAGCTCGCTACTATGAAACAGCATCTTATCGAGGTCTTTTTCGTTTTTTACGTTTTATTGAGCGTATGGAAGAGTTAAATAAAGATTTAGGAACAGCCCCCGCCTTAAGTGAACAAGAAGATGTTGTTCGTATTTTATCCATCCATCAAAGTAAGGGCTTAGAGTTTCCTGTTGTCATTGTAGGAAATATAAATAAAGAGTTTAATTTACGCGATTTATCAGGCCGCTATTTACTTGATAAAGATACGGGATTTGCAAGTAAGTTTATTGATCCAGAAAAACGTATTACTTACGCAACTCTTTATTATAAGGCAATGCAAATCGAAATGCGCCGTAAACTTATTGCAGAAGAGATGCGCGTTCTTTATGTTGCAATGACACGTGCAAAAGAAAAGCTTTTACTTGTAGGAAATGTAAACTCATTAGAAAAATCAGTCGAAGAGTGGCACGGGTCAATTGAGGAAAAAGAATGGATCTTGCCTCAGCATATACGTAAAAAAGGCAAGTCTTATTTAGATTGGATAGGTCATGCCTTGATTCGTCATAAAGATAGTGACTTGCTTCGTGAGACGAGTGAAGTTGAATTGCTCGGAAATCAAGTTAACTTTGATGAGTCATCTTGGTCAATTGAAGTCATGCACGGTAGAGAGTTACATTACGAAGAAAAAGCAAAACAAAGAGAGGTTAAGGACTTAGAGAAGAAAATTAAGTCATGGGAAAGAGTGGATTCAAAACAAGATTTAGATGTTTATGTGACTGAACGTTTAGAGTTTAAATATGGATTTAAAGAGCTTGTGCATACACGGGCAAAACAAAGTGTGACTGAAGTTAAAAGACAAAAAGAACTTGAAGACGAGCTAAGTTCAAAACAGCTTATCCAATTTAGAACAAAAATAAGAAAGCGTCATAACTTTCTACTTGAAAAAAAGACTCTAACGCCAGCTGAAAAAGGAACAGTTTTGCATGCTGTCATGCAGTATATTCCGTTAACTCATCCTTTAACTGAAAGCGAGTTAAAAACATATACAAATGAAATGATTGAAAAAGATCTATTATTAAAAGACGAAGAGGCTACACTTGATTATGAGAAGATTTTAAGCTTCTTTAAAACAGAATTCGCTCACAAAATATTTAAAAGTAAGCACCTAAAAAAAGAAACGCCATTCATGTTTAGAAAAGACGGGGTTATCGTTCAAGGGATTATTGATTTATTGTTTAATTATGAAGGAAGATGGTATCTTGTTGATTATAAGACAGATTACATTAAAGGTGATTTGACAGAAGAAACAAAAGAAAAACTGAAGAAAAGGTATGAGATGCAAATTCAACTCTATCAAGAAGCAATTGAAAACATCTTAGAGGAAAAGGTATTTGGATCTTATTTATACTTTTTAGATAAACAAGTCGCAATAAAGGTAAATGATTGAAAAATCTGGCAAATAACTTATAATATAGAAAATGATTGAAAAAAGGGAGTCATCTAAAGATGTTTAAAAATAAAACAAACCGGCTTATTTTCATAACGACATTTATCTTTCTTTTTATTTTAGGAATAGGTGTGACTAAGATATTTAAGGATAAACCTACAGTTGAAGCTGCTTTAGCTGACTTCAATGTCATTCCCTATAGTTCACATGTCAAAATGGGAGACTTTACTAGTTATGCAGTTCAACTTGAAGAGATTGAACCTTTGTTAAAGCAAGTTGAAGTTGAAGATGTAGATGAGGAAGAGGAATTGCTTTTAGAAGAAGCTGATTTAGAGAGGGTCGAAGATCTTGATGAAGTTGATCTGGATGAGTCGGACTATCCTAATGAAAACAATGACTCAAGGTCTAATCATAATCAACCATCAAATGAAAGTAAAACATCAAATAATGAGAGCTCATCAAGTCAAACGAATAAAAAGCCGAGTAGTAACAGCTCATCAAGTCAAACGAATAAAAAGCCGAGTAACAATGGCTCATCAAATCAAACGAATAAGAAACCAAGTGACAACAACTCATCACAATCGAAACCGAAACCGAAACCAAGCCCAGAGCCAAGTCCAGAGCAGAATCCAGAACCAGCGCCAAGTCCGGATCCAATTCCAGAACCAGAACCGGAACCTGATCCAGAACCAAGACCACCGAGTGACTCGGAAGAAAGTAATAGTTAAGCGTAAATTAAAAGAAGGAGTTTATCATTATTAAGTGATAAACTCCTTTATTTCTTCATTATTAATAAAGAATATGATTAGCCAAAAGAAATAATATTTGTTATTATTAGAGTGATACTTTAAGTTAATTATAATTAATTGATTCGGAAAAGATTGTGCAAAGATTCACGCAGGTGTGAGAAAATTCAGGAAGGTGGATGAAATCATGAACAGTATTAAACCCAAAATAGTTGTGCTTGGAGCAGGCTATGCTGGTCTAATGACAACGAAACGTTTAACTAAAATATTAAGTCCGGAAGAGGCAGACATCGTTCTTGTTAATAAGCATAATTATCATTATGAAACAACTTGGCTACACGAGGTAGCAGCAGGAACAATTAATCCAAACCAAGCGCGTTATATGATTAGTGATGTCATCAATCCAAATCGTGTCCGTTTAATTTATGATTTAGTTGAAAAAGTAGATAAGTCAGATAAACGAGTTATTTTAGAAAATGGTGAAATAACATACGATTACCTAGTGATAGCACTCGGATTTACCACGAATACATTTGGTATTAAAGGTATGGAAGAACATGCAATGTCAATAGTTGATATTGATTCAAGTCGTCAAATTCGTGATCATATTGAGTATAAGTTTGCTTCATATAAAAACTCAGAAAATCCAAATGATGATGATTTAACAATTCTAGTCGGTGGAGCAGGGTTTACAGGAATAGAGTTTGTCGGAGAGCTTGCTGAGCATGTGCCGAAACTATGTAAGAAATATGATATTAACCGTAATCGCGTGCGCATCATTAATGTTGAAGCAATGCCGTCAATTTTACCAATGTTTGATAAAGATTTGGTTGCTTATGCAATGGAGTCACTTGAAACACGTGGAATTGAAT
>JASLIE010000130.1 GCA_030152985.1 Bacillaceae bacterium | reverse complement strand
TTGTTCTTACTAAATCGTCCTCTGTATCTGTTATGACATTGATATCACCCATCATCAAATCACGTTCAACATTTTCGATATAATCTATAAAATTTAAGAGTTGTTGGTCTTTTTCTGCAAAAATAAAATTGTGCGGGTAATTTGCATGAGCCATAAAGATATCAGCATGTACATAAAAGATACCAACTTCTTCGAAATAAAACATACTATTAAATGCATAGGGGCCTACTTTAAATGTATCGTTATCTTTATATAAGGCTGAATAATAGTTTGTATCATAAACAGGACCAAGGTAGGTCACTTTGTCTGAATCGTTTTTAATTAAAAGTTCAATCGTTTCATCTAAATCATCGAGTTCACTCGGTGAATAAAGGTTTAGCTTTTTATTAAAGTTTTTTTCAAGGTGAGCTTTAATCAAATTCACAGAATAAGCGTAGTCTTGGTAGTGAGTGGGCTCAAAGTTTAAAGCTGTTTTAAATTCAATAATTGGTTTGTGCATAAAATCCCTCATTTCTTTGATAAGAAGATTTTATAGTAATTAAGGGGGGAAGTAAAGAATAAAAAAATGCTCAAGTCGAGAAAAAACTCCCTATATTTGTTATACTAAAGTTAAGCAATAAGGGGGAGTTTAAATTGACGATGAAACAATTGCAAAAAGAAGCGAATCGAGTCTTGAAAGAAACAAGTCGAACTTTTTATATACCGATTACTTTATTAAAAAAAGAACTGAGATTAACGGTTGGTTCTGCATATTTATGTATGCGTGCAATCGATGAGATTGAAGACCATGAAACAATGGATCCGAAGGTTAAAGTTGATCTATTAAATAAAACAAGTGAATTACTGAGAGCAGAAGGCCCGTTTGAACAAGAGACTTATGAAAAGCTTCTTGAACCTTATGATGAAATCTTGCCAGAAGTAACACTCCGTTTAGGTGACTGGCTTGAGGTTTGTCCGGTTGAAATTGAAGAAAAGGTCAGAGAGTCAACTGCTGAAATGGCAGTAGGTATGGCGGAATGGGTAAAGAAAGATTGGGTGATTAAAACAAAAGAAGATCTTGATAACTATACATATTATGTTGCAGGTCTAGTTGGAGTGATGTTATCAGATATTTGGAACTGGTATGATGGAACTGAAACTGATTATGATTTGGCTGTTGGTTTTGGCCGAGGTCTGCAAGCAGTTAATATCTTAAGGAATCAGCATGAAGACTATGCTGAACGTGGGGTTAGATTTATTCCAGATGGTTGGACGCGGAGTGATGTTTTTGACTATGCTGAGACCAATCTCAAAAAAGCAGATGAATACTTAGAAGATATCTCAACACGTAACATTCTTCTCTTCTGTAAAATCCCACTCGGTCTTGCAAAACGGACATTAAAGACGATGGAAACAGGTAATGAAAAAATGTCACGTGATGAAGTCGAAGCCTATGTTGAAGAAGTGAAGAAGGAAATTGAATAAAGCTCTTTAAAGAGCTTTATTTTTTAAGCTAATAAGTATAAAAAAAATAAGACTTCGCTTACAATAGAGTTAGAATCAAATAAGAGGGGGATTTACATGGTTCAATTAACAGAATTACATGAAGTCGAAGAGCTAGAGAAGGTCTGGTCAGACTCAGAAGGAAAGCCAGTTTTATTGTTTAAACAAAGTACGACTTGTCCAATCAGTGCAGAAGCATTTGATCAGTTTCAAAGCTTTTTAAAAGAAAGTGATGCAGACATTATACCTTACTTTGTTAAGGTACGTGAAACACGTGAGGTTTCAAATCAAATTATGGAAGACTTAGGTGTGCGTCACCAATCACCACAAATTTTATTAGTTAAGGATAGAAAGTCAGTGTGGGATGCTTCACATATGAGCATCACATCATTTAATATTAAAGAAGCGTTAGAAAAGAACTAAAAAACGTCTGAAGGAAAAAATCCTTCAGACGTTTTTTTTTAGTTTATTATTTTTCATGCTTGACTTTGAATGTAATTAAGGCGAATAAAACAAAACTAATAAGTAAGATTGTTCCTCCACCAATATAAAGCGGGAGTGACAATGCTTTGTTTTCGCCAAAAGGTTGAACAAAATGTAGCCACATACCTGCTGTGAGTCCAATAGCACCAATGATTGCTGTCCATCCTTGGGCTGCAATTAATTTAGTTGCATTCACTTCATAATTTTTATAGAAAATTCCCCATGCAAACATTGAAAGCCAACCGACAAGTAAAATATGAGCATGAACAGCTTTAAAGGCATAAGATCCTGAACCTGCCATATGTGAACCGAGTACTGTTCCAATTAACCCGAGAATTGCTGCAATTCGAATAAGTCTTAAACTCCATCTCTTTTCCACTTAAACCATTCCTCCTTGAATTCCTAGCTTGCTTTTACTTTACTGAGTGAAAGTGAACGGAATATGAACGAATGATTACAATTTTTTGGGAAGTTTAACAGTAAAGGTAGAACCTGAGCCCTCACTTACAGCATAGAGGCTACCTTCATGCAAATCGACGACTTGTTTTACGATTGAAAGACCGAGTCCGGTTCCTTTAATGCTACCATGTCTCGCCTTATCTGCTCGGTAAAAACGTTGAAACAATTTTTCTTTTTCATGCTTACCAAATCCAATGCCAGTATCTTCAAAACTAACATAAAGCGATTCAAAGTCCTCTTCCATTCGAATTGTAATTTGTCCGCCTTCTGGGGTATATTTGATGGCATTTGTGAGTAAGTTCTCCCAAACATTATCTAAAAAAGCTGCATCGGCCTTTAGTGTAAATGGAATAAGTAAGGATGTTAAGGATAGTTGTTTATCGTCTAAATTCCAACGTTGTCTTTGAATGACCTGTCTAATTTGTTGATCAACTCGGTAGCTTGAGACTTGTAAACTTGTTAATTGATCGAGTGAAGTCAGTAATAAAAGTTGTTTGGTTAAGGAAGATAATCGTTCAGTTTCTTGCTCTATAATGCTGGTGTACTTTGCCCTGTCTTCATCAGTGATATTTTCTTTTAAAAGAGCTGTATAGCCTTTGATATTTTGAAGGGGTGTCTGAAAGTCGTGTGAGACATTACTGATAAACTCTTTTCTAAGTTGATCATTTTCACTGAGTTTATGTGTCATGAGTTGAAAGCTTCGTGCAAGTTGTCCGAGCTCATCTTTCCGAGTAATATTTGTTTCGTAAATAAATTCTTCCTCGCTAATTCGTTTTGTTGCTGCTGTCAGTTCGGTAATCGGTGTAATAAGTTTTTTTGCAACGATAAACATGGCAAGAATACTGACGATGGCCATAACGACAAACATTCCGCTAAGTAAATAATGTGCCTCGGTGAAAAGCATTTTGATATCAGGACGTAGGAATAAAGCATAAGTAGTTCCCTCGTGTTTAAATGAAGTACCAACTGTATTTGCCATCTCATCTGAAAAGAAGCCAGTAACAAAAGTTTCTTTAGGTAAGTCGCGCATCCCGTGATATTCATTGCCATTTAGTACTTGACTGACAGCTTTTTCTGATAAGTTATCTGAGCGAAAGGCTGCACCGTATTGTTTAATATGCCCTGTATCGCTGACAAGATAGAGTTTATAGCCGAGCTCTGCTTCGGTATGAAGGAAACGGTTTAAATCTAATGGTTCAGTTTCCTCAATATACTGAGTTAACTGTTTAGCTATCTGCATATTTTTATCATTATTTTTCATTTTAAGTGATTGATGATAAAAGGTATTTACACCTAAAAAAGCAATAAAAAAACTACCGAGCATGATGAGTAAAGTAGAGAGGGTAAACTTGCCGTATAAAGATTTCATTGTTCAACCTCTAACTTATAGCCAACGCCTCGCATTGTCGTAATCCAAACAGCTTTAGTAAGGGGAGTGATTTTTTCGCGCAATCGTTTAATATGAACATTAAGCGTCTGATCGTCTCCGTCGTAGTCAAATCCCCAAATGCGTTCAATTAAAAATTCGCGTGTAAAGACCTGTTGAGGACGTGAGGCAAGAATACTGAGTAATTCAAATTCTTTTAAAGGCAGATAGAGCACATGTTGGTTTATCATGACTTCGTAGTTTTGCCTGTTTATTTTCATCGGCCCAACCTCAATAAATGTATCAACTGCTTTATCATACCTTCTTAATACTGCTTGAACTCTGAAAAGAAGTTCTTTTGGTTCAAAGGGTTTAACAATATAATCATCTGAGCCCGCAAGAAAGCCTTTTTCTTTATCTTCAAGCTCGCCTTTTGCCGTTAGTAAGATGACGGGTAGATCATAGAGCTCACGTAGCTCTTTAGTAAGTTCAAACCCGTCTATCCCTGGCATCATAACATCGACAATGGCTAAATCAGGAATTGATTCAGTCGCTTTTTTGAGCGCTTCTTTTCCATCAAGTGCTTTAGTTACCTTGTATCCAGCACGTGTGAGGTGAATATGAACGAGGTCTAAAATATTTTTATCATCATCAACAATTAATATATGAGCCAAAAAATCACCCCTATTTTATATTTTTTCATTTTATTATATGATAAGACATGTATCTAAATTTAATATGAACTCCCGGGAGGCTATAATGGAAGAAATTAAAAAGTTAACCCACTTAAACTATAAAGAAGTTTTTGATTTATCGCAATATGCATTTCAATATAAATTAGATGAAAAAGCTTATTTAGAAAAAGTGGAAGAAGCGGAAAGGCACATCATTTATGGCTATTATCTTAATCAAAAGCTTGCAGGTAAAATGCATCTTATCCCACTCGAAGTTTATTCAAATAATGAAGCGGTTAAGATGGGAGGAATTAGTGCAGTTGCGACTTGGCCTGAATATGCTGGCAAACAAATCGCTAGTAAGTTAATGAAGCGTTTGCTGTTAGACATGTATGAACAGGACTACCTTGTTTCATACTTGCATCCTTATCATATTAGTTTTTATCGTCGGTTTGGTTTTGAGCTTGCCTTTAAACAAGTAGAAACTGTCATGAAGATTGATTTGTTTAAGCCTACTAACGATCAAGCGATTTTTGATAGAAAGCCGAGCCTTAAGAAACTCAATGAAATTTATAAGATCTATATCAAGCAGTTTGAAGGTGGTTTGAAACGTGACGAAAAGTGGTGGAAGCAACGTGTTTTATCTGAGGAGGAGAGAGTGACGATTCACTCAGAACAAGGGGATGCTTACTTATTATATGAGATTAAGGACGCTAAGTTGTCCATTAAAGAACTTGCTTATACCGAACTCGGCGTTTTAGGAGCAGTCAGTGATTTTATTGCTAAGCATGCTTCGATGATAGACAGTGTCAAGTTAAGGAGCCCACAAAGTCACGCACTTAAATATTATCTAGAAAATCCCAAATATAAAGAATGTGTAGAGCCTTACTTTATGGCTCGGATTATTAATGTTCGACTCTTTTTAAAAAACTTTTTAAAGGGAAAGGAATTTGATGAGCTTGTACTTAAAGTAAAGGATGACCTCATTAAAGAAAATAATCAAGTTTTGAAGTTAAGCACACAAGCCGGTGAAGTATCGATTGAGCCTGTACTTGAAGAGGTTAGTGACTTTGAGTTAAAAGTTCACGAATTGACTGCTCTTTGCTATAATTACTATACAGTTAATCAACTTATTGAATTTAAAAAAATTCAATTGCCTAAATCAGTTAACTCAACTTTAAATGTTTTATTTGAAAATAGACAAACAGCATTTATTGATTACTATTAATGGAGGAAGAAAAATGTCAGACTTAAATTTAGCAAGTTATATTGATCATACCTTACTCAAGCCTGAAAGTACGGAAGCAGAAATTTTACAGCTCTGTAAAGAGGCAAAAGAACATTCATTTAAAACGGTTTGTATTAATCCTTACTGGGTTAAAACCGCAAAGACTGCGTTAGCAGAAAGTGAAGTCGGAATCACGACGGTCATCGGATTTCCACTTGGGGCATCTACAACAGAGGTAAAGGTTTTTGAGACCAAGCAAGCAATAACAGATGGTGCAACTGAAATTGACATGGTTATTAACATTGGTGAATTAAAAGCAGAGAAAAACGAAACAGTCTTAAATGATATTAAGGCGGTTGTAGATGAAGCGGGTGAAGTCCCGGTGAAAGTGATTATCGAAACTTGTCTCTTAACTGAGAAAGAGAAGAAGCAAGCCTGTGAATTGAGTAAAGAAGCAGGTGCAGCCTTTGTGAAAACATCAACTGGATTTAGTTCAGCAGGTGCAAAGGTTGACGACATTAAGCTAATGCGTGAAGCAGTTGGTCCTAACATGGGGGTAAAAGCATCAGGTGGAGTGAGGGATAAAGCAGGTGCATTAGCAATGATTAAAGCAGGTGCAACACGCTTAGGTGCAAGTGCTGGAATTGAAATAATTAAATAAAGTGGATATGAAAAGGTTGGTTTGCTAAGAGCAAACCAACCTTTTTTTTACTTTTTATATTAAACTAATAATATGTATATAAAGATTATACTTATTGCTCAGTTTAAGAT
>JASLIE010000104.1 GCA_030152985.1 Bacillaceae bacterium | reverse complement strand
AAAAGAAAAGCAATTTCCCTGGCTATTATCAAAGGGATTTGTCAATTCGGCAATACTATCTAAGCCCGTTCGGTTTCCAGGTTTAAAAGAAGTATTGAAAACCCCCTTTTCTCTAGATCTGAATGGTGAAATCGTTCAACAAGCTAGGTTAAATGAAATGATTTTTGAACTCGATGATTTATTGAAGTATTTGCATGAGCATGTAGGTTTGAAAAAGGGTGATATTATTTTCACAGGGACACCTCAAGGGGTAGGCCCACTAAAAAATGGTGATAAACTTGAGTTGATTTATGGTGACCAAATCTATGGTAAGTGTTCAATTAAAATTTAAAGTAGAAGGGGACTTGAGTTTAAAAGACTCAAGTCCTTTTTTAATCTTACAAAAAAATAAAACCAGTCAAAATACCTAAACAAACAAGGCTCCAAGCGGGAATTTTAATAAAGTGAAATAGATAAAATAAACAAGCAAACAAGGCAAAGTGAATCGCTTCTGTGATAGTACCTGTCCAAATAGGTTGATAGAAAGTAGCAAGTAAAATACCAACAACCGCTGCGTTCATCCCAGCAATGGCCCCTGTGAATGTTTTACTTTGACTTAAGCCATGCCAAAAAGGAAGCACGCCGAGAATTAAAAGAAAGGCGGGTAAAAAGATTGCAATCGTTGCGAGTATGCCACCTCCAACTCCGTGCATAACCGTTCCTAAATAAGAGGCGAAAGTAAACAGAGGACCAGGCACGGCTTGTGTCAGTCCATAGCCTGCTAAAAAGATATCTTCTTTAATCAAACCGGTTTGAACAAATTCATTTTCAAGTAAGGGTAAAACAACGTGCCCACCACCAAACACAAGCGCTCCTGCTCGGTAAAAGCGATCGAAAAAGTCTATTAATTCATATTTGATCGCAAGTAGGGGTAGAAATAAGAGTAAACTGAAAAAGAGGATAAGGCTGAGCAAGCCTGTTCTTTTTTTAATAGGGCTTACTTTTCCAGATTCTTTAGATTCGATTTTTAAAGAGAAGTAACCAATTACACCAGCAAGTAAAATAAGAAAAATATGAATTAGCGGATGATTGATGGTGAGTAAAGCAATCAGACTCATCAAGACAATCACTTGTCTAAGTCGATCAGGTGCTAAGTTTTTTGCCATAGCTAAAAGAGCTTGCAAAACGACGACAACAGCAACAATTTTTAAACCATGAATAAATCCTTGTTCAGCGATTGAAGTCGTGTTAAGAAAAAGTGCAAAAAACATTAATAAAAGAACAGAAGGAAGTGTGAAACCAATAAAAGACAGGATTCCGCCGATTATCCCTCCTCGAAAAAAGCCAATCCCCATCCCAACTTGACTGCTTGCCGGACCAGGTAAAACCTGTGAAAGGGCGACTAGGTCGGCATACTCTTTATTCGAAAGCCACTTCTTTTTTTCTACATATGTATTTTGAAAGAATCCAAGGTGTGCAGTTGGCCCACCGAATGAAGTGAGCCCTAACTTTGTAGCAGTCCAAAAAATTGTTAAGTAATTATTCATTGATATCTCCTTTATTAAATAGAATAGCATAAAAAAGTATTGATAAACTGAAATTTACAAAAACAATATAATTAAATGTATAAAAAAATGAAGAAGGGGTATTTAAGCCCGAGGAGGTTTTTCAAATGACGAAAAAGACAGTTTTAATTTTAGCCATAATTCTAGGTCTACTCCTTGTAGGCTTTGGCATTTATCAAATAACCGGAAAGGAAAGTAAAGCAGATGAACTTACTTCTGAGGAAATAAAAGAGATTGTAAGTGAAAAGTATGAAGGAGAGATAGTCAAGTTAGAGTATGAAAAAGAAGCAGGAGAGGCTATCTATGAAGTAGATATTATTGATCAAGATGTTAAATATGAAGTTGAGTTGCTTGCAAGTACAGGTGAAGTGATTAAATCTTCTGAAGAGAAGTATTCGATCTCATCTAAAAACAAGCAAGATAAAACTGAAGAAGTAACTGACTATGATGCAGATAAACTTTGTCAAGCAGTAAAGCAAGCAGAAAAAGCCTATGATGGACAAGTCGTCGAGGTTGAATATGATCAGCAGTTAGGTGAGCCTGTTTATCAAGTTAAAGTCAATCATAAAGGAAACAAGAAAAAAGTGACTTATAATTCTGAGCTAAAGGTAATTGAGGAATATGATAAAAAAACAAATTCATCTAATTATGAAATACCTCAAGTTTCATTTTGTGAGGTCATTGAACTTGCTTCAAGTGAAACTGAAGGAGTCATCGAAGAAGTTGAATTAGATTACGAGCAGGGTCAACTTGTTTATGAAGTTAAAGTAGAAAATGGCGATAAAGATACGGATTTAGTTATTGATGCAATGACTAAAGAAATCTTAAGTGTTGAGTTAGATGATTAAAAAACCACCTCGATCGAGGTGGTTTTTTATTAATAGTAAGGCGAGATTAAAATATAGACAAGAACTCCAGTAAAGCTAACATACAACCAAATCGGCATAGTAATACGCGCTATTTTTTTATGTCTCCCTACCTCTCCGTTCCATGCACGTGTGACACTTGTCAAGGCAAGGGGAACAATAGCTGCTGCTAAAACGATATGTGAGAATAAAACAAAGTAATAAAATCCAGCAATAAATCCACTACCACCAAAAGGTGTTGAAGCTGCGAGAAAATGATATGATACATAGGTAATCAAAAATAAAAATGTTGTAGTAAAAGCTGCATAAATAAAGGTTAAATGAACCTTAACATTTTTACGTTTAATTGCGATGAGCGCAATAACTAAGAATGTGAATGTAAATGTATTAAAAATAGCGTTCATCAATGGTAAAATAGTAATATCAAAAGCGTCAAAATCCTCAACGCCTGGCATGCCAGCTAAGATTCCAATTGCACCAATTAAAATAACTGAAAGTGTAATAACAAAAGGTTTATAGTTCCTTTTCTTTTTAAGCTCACCGGTAAATCGTGTATTATTTTTCATCTGATCATTCATCCTTTATCTGTTTAGACTAATAATAGATTAACATAAGTGAAGCTGAAGATGTATTAATGTACTCAAAAGGAAAAGGAAAAATAAAAATATATGAAAAGGTTGTGAAGACATGGAAACAGCACTGGCACTTATTTTAGGATTATTAATTGTTTTGTTTCTTTATTCATTTTTGCTGATTATGCTTAAGGTAAGAAGTTACGCTCTCCTACTTGTAGCCCTTTTACCGCCATTATTTTTCACTCTAGATAAGGTGTTAGTTGAATCTAAATTAGATTTAGGAATACTCACTACCGGAACAGTGCTTGGACTTCTTTTAGCAGCAATTATCGGCTATTTACTAAGAAATAAGATTGAATAAAATAAAAAACTCAAGGTCTAAATTTAGACCTTGAGTTTTCTTTACTACATTGTAATTGTTGTATTAAATTCAGTCTCTTTACCGTTAATTAAAACGATAATC
>JASLIE010000095.1 GCA_030152985.1 Bacillaceae bacterium | reverse complement strand
ATCGCTTGCTCTCTTTTGACTATAATGCTCTAATCGCTTAGTAATTTGAAGCGGTTTTAAATTTTTTGCTACTCGCCTCTTATTTAATTCATTTAAAAACAATTCAGCTTGTTCTTTTCTGACACTTTCAGTCTTAAACAACTCAACACCATCAACCTTTATGTCGTGAAATGAAAGAACTCGCTCAACTTCAATTACAACTTGATTAGACTCATTGCTCTTTAGTTTAATTGTACCTTCTGAATCTTTAAAATATCCATCTTTATAAGTTTTGTCAGTTAAAAGAAGTACATTTGGAAGTGAAAGGTGTTTTATGTGATAATAATACTCGCCTTCTTTAATGTTTAAACTAGGAACGACAAAGACACCATTATTCGCATCTAAACTCTCACCCGTAAAAATGGGATCTGCACCATTTTTAAAATCTTCTTTGCTTCTATAAAGAGATAAATTAATAACACCAAACATATCATTGTGTTTTAAATTATTTCCTTTGAAATTTTCAACGAAACTGAATGTTACATCCTCTACAATTTTGACAATAGGTGGCTCTTTATCAACGGGCTTTTCGATAACAGGTGGCTCTTTATCAACAGGTTTCTCGACAATGGGTGGCTCTTTATCAACAGGTTTCTCGATAATAGGTGGCTCTTGATTTAATCGCTCAAGATGTTCCATAGTTCTTGATACCATTCCAGAAAATTGTGCACGTGTAATATATTGATTTGGCATAAAGTTCCCTTTTGCACCTTGAATAATATTTAAACTTGAAAGTGTTTTTACATGATCAAGATACCAAGCATTGTAAGGAATATCCGCATAAGTTTTTTCGACATTTTCCTTTCTTTCCAGCTTAAATGCATTATCAATCATCTTAGCGGTTTGAACACGAGTAATTGGGTTAGTCGGCTTAAATACACCTTCTGTTTTATACCCATCAATAATTCCTAAAACATATAAATCTACAACATCTTGATAAAACCAATTCGTGCGTAAAACATCATTAAAACCTGTATAGTTTCTTAATTTTTCATGTTCTATTTTATACTCTTTCATTACATTATTTAAGATTTTAGTCGCTTGAACACGTGTAACCTTATTTTGTGGTTTAAACGTACCATCTGCATACCCATCTAAAATACCTCTTTTTTTAAGTTTTTCAACATCTTCTTTATACCAAGCATTTGTTGGAACATCTACGAATGTACTTGCTTCTGGCTCAACAACTTTTCCATTGCCTATAAAAAGTCCGATAGCCAATGCACTTGTCATAATAACAGCAGTTGCCGCTTTTTTGAATGATTGTTTAGATTGTTTATTATTCATCTGTCTAACTCCTATCTTTATTGTATTAACAAAGACTATATCGTTCCTTGTTATTTATAGTATAAGAAAAAAACTCGTTTTATATGCAGCGAAATTAACATCTTTTAATTTCTCTCATTAGTATATCATCCATACTTTTAAATTCCGAATTTTCACATATCTATGCAGTCCAACTATTAAAAAGCACAAAGAAGGAATCACCTTATTGGCAATTCCTTCTTTTGTTATTTGGCTAGAGCAAAGTTCATCACCCAATAAATATCGTTCTCCTTAATGAAATAGTCAATTCCTACACTTTTCGCATCTTCCTTCAATAAAAAACCTAAATGTTCAGAGCTTCGTTCTAAAACATTGATGAATTCAGCTCCATTTTCAACTGCCATAGCAGATACTTCTGACACTCCCCAATACTCGTGTGCTTTATCACTCATATGCTTTTTAAATTGGTTTTGTAAATCAGATTGATCCACTACTTCATCATCAGCGTAGAGGTTAGCGATTTCTTTTGCTCGTTTGGTTGAGAATGAGAGTAATTCAGAATCAAACGTTAAAGCAGGTAATTTATTTTCAGCTCGAACTTCGTTGAGTTCTTTTAATGCTAATTCAATTTGAGTTTGTCTAACTTCACCCGTTTCAAATAATTCTCGATCTGTTGTGAAATCATGGTACGGTACTTTTCTTTCTAATAGAACACCATTTTTATTTTCTTCTTCTAATAAAACAGAGCCATCTTCTTTAATTTCAATTTTACCTTCGGTATTTTTAAATAAATAATTTTGAACTGTATGATTTGTTGTGTAAAGAGAAGGCTTTAAAACAAAGTAATATGATCCGAGGGGAACTTTTTCAAACGCAACAACTGCTCGATTTCTCAAATAATCTGTTTCTGCTTCAAATATAGGCTTTTTTTGCTCTAACAAGGCTTGTTCTGATTCATACATTTCAAAAACGACAACACCTTTATACAGATCATCAAGTTGTTTATCAATGAAATCATCATACAAATGCAATTCTAAAGTTTTTAAGTGTTTGTCTTCCACAAGGGGCGATTCATTTGTATCTTCTGTTTCATCGGGTTGGTTCGGTTCAATTGGTGGTTCAATTGGCTTTTCTTCTCCTACTCCATCTAAGTGAGCCATCGTCCGAGATACCATCGCTGCGAACTGAGAGCGTGTAACATAATCATTTGGTCTAAACATTCCATTTGTTCCATGAACAATTTCTAAACTAGAGAGCGTTTTGACGTAATCTAAGTACCACGCTTTTGTTGCAATATCACTAAAAGGTAAATCATGTGTTGTTTTTGCTTTCAGAAGAAAAGAGTGTTGAATCATTTTAGCAGCCTGCGCTCTCGTCATGGGTTCATTCGGTTTAAATGTGTTATTCTTATACCCATCAACAACCCCTTTTTCATACAAATCTACAATATAATCGTAGTACCATACATTCTTTCCAACGTCTGTGAAATGACTGTACGGGCGAGCTTTAACTAAAGGTATTTCATAATCATCCATTGTTTTCTTTAAAATTTTAGCTGCTTGAACACGAGTAACATTACTTTGAGGTTTAAATGTACCATCAGAATACCCATCTAATATGCCTTTATTCTTTAATTTTTCAACATCATTCTTATACCAAGCCTGTGCAGGTACATCTTTAAAAAATGTTAGTTCTTCTGCTTGAGCCACTTCGCTAAAAACGTTGAAAGTTAAAACACCAGCTAAAGCCAACATTACTGATAATTTAGTTTTCATATTTTATCCACCTTTTTTAATCTTACTTTTAATATGGGCGAAACGAAGAAAAATTATGCAAAATTAAGACTTCAACTTTTTCATTGCTTGTATTAAATCAGTACGATCAATTAAACGAACATCACAAGCTCTTGCTAATTCGATAGCTGATTTTGTATAAAAAGAGTTCGTGACTACCCACGCTTCATCGGCATTATAATAGGCTTGAGCAGCATAGACTTCTTGAACCGCCCCTAGTCCGACATTTGTAGAGTATCTTTTGGCTTGAACTACAATTTTTTTGTTTTTTCCTTCTAATATTAAATCTGCACCATAATCACTTGAAGCGATAGTTACTTGTGATTGGTAACCAAGATCCTCAAAGAAATCTTTTAAGTAATGTTCAAATTCATAACCGTCTAATACATCAGTTTCTTTAATAGTGTATGACCGCTTCGGTTGTATTTCCTCTGTTGAGAAAGCCTTAACAATAAA
>JASLIE010000092.1 GCA_030152985.1 Bacillaceae bacterium | reverse complement strand
TCCCATAAAGATAATCGGCTTTTGCACACCTGATGTCCGGGCGGCTTTTACAACATCATAGACATTTGTAGCTACAGATGTTCGTCTTGCTAAAATACCATCCATAATTCCTTCTAAAAAACCAAAATTTTGATAAGGTCCTGTGATAGTTAAAATCGTTTCATAAGGCTTGATTTTATCGCCGTCCTTCAAAGAATAAATCTCTAGTTCTTCTGGTGACTGAGCGAATTCATGAATCAGTGCGATGACCTCATCTGTTCCACAGAGTACAGCATCACTTCTTTGAAAAAATTGCATTGTTACAATATTATCTTTTAATTTTTCTTCAACTATTTTTTGTGTTTTTAAAAAATAAACAGCTGAAAACCAGCCTTCTCCAACACGTTTATCGAATTTAAATGTTTTATTTGTCAGTCTTTCAATTTTACCACTTAGCTTCTGTTCAATTTCTTTCATCAAAATGGCTCCTTATACTTGAAATTTTAAAGCTTATTGTTTAATTAATAGCTCCTTAACTTCACTTCTATCAAGTAAAACATCACGCGGTTTAGACCCCTTTGGTCCTGAAATATAACCCTTGTTTTCTAGCGTGTCAATCATACGTGCTGCTCGATTATAACCTATTCTAAAGTGTCTTTGCAATAAGGATATACTTACCTGGCGCTCTTCAGCAATAAATGATACAACCTCAGGTAAGAGTTCGTCTTCTTCTTCTTCTTGAATAATAAGTTCAAGCAAGTGTTCTTGTTCAAATAAATAAGTAGGCTCACCTTTTTGCCTAGCATAATGAGTTACCCGATCAACTTCTTCATCTGAAACAAAAGGACCTTGAAGTCTCACTAATTTATTTGAGCCATTTTCTAGAAATAACATATCACCTTTACCTAGGAGTTTTTCGGCACCGGCAACATCTAAGATTGTACGTGAATCGATTTGTGACGATACACTAAATGAAATTCGTGTCGGAATATTTGATTTAATTAATCCTGTAATCACATCAACAGAAGGACGTTGTGTGGCCACAAGCATATGAATTCCACTTGCCCGAGCTTTTTGAGCAATTCGACTAATTGACTCCTCAACATCTTGTGGTGCAACCATCATAAGATCTGCAAGTTCATCAATTACAATTACTAAAAAAGGCAGGCGATTTTCTTTATCTACACGCTCATTGTAACGATCAATATCACGAACTCCCTCTTCAAGAAACAACTCATAGCGTGATTCCATCTCATTAACTGCCCACTTCAAAGCTTGGGTTGCCGCTTTAGCATCTGTTATAACTGGAGAGACGAGATGTGGTATTTCATTATAAGGAGTGAGTTCAATCATCTTAGGATCAATTAATAAAAACTTAACTTCTTCTGGACTTGCTTTGTAAATCAAGCTAAGTAAAATCGTATTAATACAAACACTCTTCCCTGACCCTGTCGCTCCTGCAATTAGACCGTGGGGCATTTTATCAATTCGCGTGATATAAGGATTTCCTTCTACATCTAATCCAAGCGCAATTGATAAGGGAGAATCACTTTCAGTAAAGGCTTCATTTGAGATCACTTCTTGAAAACTGACTGTTTCTCTTTCTAAATTGGGTACTTCAATACCCACCGTATTTTTCCCAGGTATTGGAGCTAATATTCGAATATCTTCAGCTGCTAAACTCAACTTTAAGTCATCTGATAAATTTCGAATTCGACTTACTTTTACACCTGGACTGGGTTGTAACTCAAAACTCGTAACAGTTGGACCTCGAGTTACATCAACTACTTTAGCATCTACCTTGAAGTGATTTAGCGTATCTTCTAAGATGATACTTTGTTCAATTAACCAGTCCTCTAGTTTAGATTCATCAAAAGGCTCACGATCATTTAATAAATGATAAGGAACATCGAGCGCCTTATCTTCTTCAGCCTTAGATTTTCTTGTCATGACTAGATTTTCTTTCGGCTGAATTTGTAGATTTTCTTCAATCTTATCTTGAAGTGCCTGACGTTCTAAGGCTGGCTTATTAATTGATTCTTTATTTTCAACTTCTTTAATTTTATTTACTTCACTCACTTGGTTGATTTCACTAGCTGTTTCGATAACTTCTTGCTTCTCACTACTTATACGTTTGAATACCTTATCTAATTCATCTGGGCTTGATCCATGTAAAAAACGAGGTAATTTATCTCCTGTTTGAATGGTTTTTTTTGTCTTCTCTGGCTCAGCACTAGCTAATTGATTTCGTTTTTTTCTTTTCCTAAGATAGGCCGGCTCATCATAGACTTTTAAATCCCGTTTAGTATGATAGCTAATATTTGTGCGTGATAAATGTCTTGAAATTTGTTTCGGACTCGACTCTTTTGAAAGCTGTTCAATTGATTCTTTTGTTTGACTTTCTTTAAGCTTATTAATTGAAAGATTTTCTTTACTCTCGTCATTAATCACAGGAAAACGAAAAGGAGTATGCTCAGCTTTTTCTTCTTTTTCTTTTCTTTGTTTTGGCTCTTCAATTGGGACTTCGACTTCGACCTCTACCTCTTCAAAAGCCCAATTCTTTAACCAGTTAACAATTCGCTTCCACATATAATCCCTCTATTCCTATGTTTATTTACTCATATTTTATCAGTTATTAACAATAATTGCATTATAATTTATTCTTTATCATCAGTTTTAGCTTTGTTTTTGGCTAAAATAAATATTGGTTCTAACCCTTTTTCATCATATACAAAAGAAAGTGAAGTGATTGGGATTCTTCCTTCTGCAAAAAATTTCATTGTCATTTGAGCTAAAATATCATAACCAACATCATTCTGAATATCACCAATAATTAAAACATCTTGATGTGGCACACTCACTGTCATCTCACCGACTGTTTTTTCAAGTTGCTCATTCAAAAACTTTTCATTTAAAATTCGCGAAGCATCATATCCATCCTGAGTTGCTAGGAAATAAAAGCTATTTCCTCTTACTTGATCCTTTTTTAAATTCGTCGAAAGTGAGCGATTATTAAATAAAGCGATTTCTGAAACCCTTTCCCTTGTCCAAGTATCACTTAACATCGATTCATCAATTAAACGATAAGATTTACCAATATCCAAGGCATAAAAAATACGTGTTTCTGCTGTATGTTCCTTGTAAACCAACTTTTTACCTGCTTTTGTTTCAATCGGAAACGATGTTGAGCGAATCACTGGATAAATATTTGCTTCATTATTTGTTAGATCATAATCAAGATTCATCATTGCTAGTCCTTGTTTTAAATGAGCTACTAAATCATCTAAGGCAACTTGACCACGTTCATTATATTTTGCAATTACGCTCGGTAACTTGACAGACACACCTTCTCTTGTTTCTTTCCATTCAACTCTAAAAACATCTTCATCTCTGTTATAGGAGGTTCGGTAGTCTTGCTGCTTAAATTCATCTTCTAAGATACGCTTTAACTTAATTCTTTTCATTGTCATCTAAATCGATCGCTCCTTATTAATTAAATTTAATTTGATCAATAAACTCTCTAATTTCCGCTTCAGTTTTTCGATTTTTACTAATGAATTGATCTACAAGCTCACCCTTATGAAATGCTAAGAAGCTAGGGATACCGAATATATTATACTTTTGTGCAACTTCTATAAACTCATCACGATTTGCGGTCGCAAATGTAATCTCTGAGTAAGATTCTACTAAGCTAGGTAAAAACGGCTCAATGACTCGGCAATCTGGGCACCAATCCGCTGAAAAAAGAACAATCACACGATCCAATTTAATCACTGCTTCAAAATCCTTCTCCGTATTTAACCTTAACATGTTAACCACCCTTTATCTTTTATTCTACCTTTATCATACTATGTATATCAGATTAAACAAAATGTTTCTTCTTCACATCTTGCACATGTTTAATTTTATTCGTATAATCAAGTTTAGGAGGGATTTATTTATGAAATTAACTGTTTATCTTGCCGGAGAAATTCACACAGATTGGCGCGAACAATTTCAAGCTTTAGCAAAAGAAAATGAATTACCTTTAGACTTTGTCTCACCTCAAACAGACCATGATCGTTCAGATAATATTGGTGAGGAAATCCTTGGAGCTCAGCCAAGCCCACTGTATAAAGACGAAGCTGCTTCGATGATTAATAACTTTCGAACACAAGTTATGCTAGAAAAATCCGATATTGTTGTTGCTCTTTTCGGTGAAGAATATCGTCAATGGAATACTGCTATGGACGCAAGTGCAGCAATTGCTAAGAATAAACCCACTTTGATTATACGTCCTAAATCACTGATCCATCCTTTAAAAGAGCTTTCTAATAAAGCAAATGTAACTGTTGAAACAGTTGAACAAGCAATTCAAGCAATTAAATATATTTATGAATAAGAAAAGCTCTCAAATTTTTGAGAGCTTTTTTTTATGTTCAAATTGTCCTTTTAATAAAGTAACGATTTGCTTAAATAATTCTTTACGATTGATTCGTTCATTTGTAAAGGCACCAATTGCACCTAAATTTTCTCTTGTATTTATCCTTTGAGTGTAAGTATCAATTAAGTCACTCAATTCACTTTTATTTAAGGCTTCTTTAAAATGACTAGGTAACTCTATTCGTAAACCAGAAGCAGTAATAACTTCCCTTCCTTCAATAGCAAGTGCTCCCCAGCTTGTTAAATAAAGCTTTCCCCCTACCTCCATTACTCCACCCTCTAAACCAATACAAATTGCTTCTTTGTTTTCAGAGAGGGCATTTAAGGCACGATTCACTGCACCTGTCCGTGTTTCTTCATCGCTTTTTGGTTGATGACTCACGTGAGATGGATAAGCTCGTGCTTTAACTTGATCTGATTGATAGACTTCTTTTACTGCCAAAACTTTTGCTTGATTTAAAGAACTGACAACAATCATTTACTTACTCCGAATTGATTCAACTGTTGATTTATCTGTTTGTCTAACCAGCTTTACTAATAGCTCTTTAGCTGCTGCATAGTCGTCTACATGAATGATTGATGCCGATGTGTGAATATAGCGTGAACAAATACCAATTACGCTTGACGGAACACCATCATTTGATACATGCACACGTCCTGCATCTGTTCCGCCTTGAGAAACAAAATATTGATAAGGAATGTCATTTGATTCAGCAGTATCTAAAATAAATTCTCGCATGCCTTTATGAGTGACCATTGTCCGATCAAAAATCCGTAACAGTGCACCTTCACCTAAATGTCCAAATTGATTTTTATCGCCTGACATATCATTTGCAGGTGATGCATCTAAGGCATAAAAAATATCAGGTTTAATCATATTCGCAGCAACTTGTGCCCCACGTAAGCCGACTTCTTCTTGAACGGTTGCACCTGAAAATAATGTATTAGGAAGTTTCTCTTCATGCAGTTCTTTTAAAAGTTCAATTGACAAACCACATCCATAGCGATTATCCCATGCTTTAGCCATAATTTTCTTTTTATTTGCCATTGGTGTAAATTCGCAAATAGGAAGAATGGATTGTCCAGGTTTAATTCCGATAGTTAGTGCATCCTCCCTATCATCCGCACCAATATCAATTAACATATGACTGATTTCCATTGGTTTAGCACGTTCACTTTCCGTCAGTAAATGTGGCGGAATTGAACCTATTACACCGATAATTGGTCCGTTTTCAGTCATAATTTGAACTTGTTGTGAGAGCATGACCTGATTCCACCAACCGCCAAGCGTTTGAAAACGAATCATCCCATTCTCTGTGATTTGTGTCACCATAAACCCGACTTCATCCATATGTCCTGCTACCATGACACGTGGTCCCTCACCATGTTTAACACCAAAAACTCCACCTAAGTTATCATAAATCAGTTCATCGGCGTATTTGCTTAATTCTTTTTCCATAAACTCTCGAACAAGACGCTCGTCTCCAGGCGCTCCTTGTAATTCAGTTAAAGTCTTAAACATATCTAATGTTTCTTGCTTCATTTTAATCAGCTCACTTTTCTTAATGATCTTCATTTAATCGTGTTTCTATTTAAATAATAACAAACTTAATTACTTTTTTCGACAATTCCTATAAAATAATGATATAATTAGTAATTGAGGTGATGAACATGAAAAATCGCAAAACAATATTAGCAGCGATCGCTGGATTTTTAATCGGATTTTTTGTAAAATCGCAAATCGAATCTACACAAACAGTTTCACCAGAACTTGCATTAGAAAAAGCAAAAAAACTTTTCACAGAAAGTGGTCCTATCACAGGTTCATGGATTTATGTAACACCGATGTCGATGACGAAAAATGGACTTCCTTACACTGTTTATCGTGGAGGTATTACACGTCAAGTTGACAATGACACAATCGAATATGAATTTTACTCAGATGTAAATTCAGGCACAGTGATTGATGTTGATTATTTTACAGCATAAGAAAAAACACGTTAGCTAGCTAACGTGTTTTTTATCTTTTCTACTCCAATAAGTGGCCAGGATTGGACCAGAAATATTATGCCAAACACTAAATAAAGCACTTGGTACTGCAGCGATTGGTGTAAAATATTGTAGGGCAAGCGTTGCGGATAAGCCAGAGTTTTGCATTCCTACCTCGATTGAAATTGCTTTTTGATCTTTAAAATCTAATTTAAATAAACGAGCTAGTAATAAGCCAATCGTTAAACCTAATAAGTTATGTAAAACAACGATTAAAAAAATAACAAGTCCGGTCGAAATAATCGCCTCTGTGTTTAATGCAACTACTGCTGATGTCACAACAACAATACCGGTAACAGACACAAGTGGCATAATTGCCGTCGTTTTCTCAACCTGTTTTTCAAAGAAAATTCTTAAAATAATCCCTAAAATAATTGGTAATAAAACAATCTTAATAATTGACCACACCATGCTTCCTGCTGATATCGGCAACCATTTGCTTGCAAAAACTAACATTAAAACAGGCGTAATAATTGGAGCTAATAAAGTAGAGACAGCTGTAATACTAACAGATAAAGCAGTATTCCCTTTTGCTAAAAATGTCATAACATTCGATGCGGTGCCTCCTGGAGTTGATCCTACTAAAATAACACCTACCGCTATTTCTGGTGGAAGTTTAAAAAGAATCGCTAGTAAATAAGCAAGTGTCGGCATTATACTAAACTGTGCTAAAACACCTATAAATACACTTTTAGGCATCTTAAAAACATTTTTAAAATCACTCACAGATAAAGTTAAGCCCATTCCAAACATAATCACACCAAGCAATAATGAAATGTAGGGTGCGATCCAAGTAAAACTATTCGGAAAATTAAAACTAATTAAAGCAAATAAAACGACCCAAATAGCGAAGGTACGTCCTGC
>JASLIE010000085.1 GCA_030152985.1 Bacillaceae bacterium | reverse complement strand
GTTATTTTAAATATCTAAATTAATTTTGTTCAGTTGGTAAAAATGTTTTCTTAAATGATTCAACCGCATCATTCATCTTCGCTTCGTCTGGTAAATTACCTGTTTCGCGAATTTCTTTCAGTAAATCCGCACGGTTTGAATCTAACCAAACGTGGAATTCATCTTCGAAACGAACAACGTCCTCAACTGGAATATCATCAATAAATCCGTGAGTTAAGGCATAAAGAATCATCACCTGTTTTTCAACAACGATCGGTTTGTTTAAGTCCTGTTTTAGAACTTCAACAGTGCGTTCACCACGATTTAATTTTGCTTGTGTTGCTTCATCTAGGTCTGAACCAAACTGTGCGAATGCTTCAAGTTCACGGAAGGCTGCTAAATCAAGACGTAAGGTTCCCGCAACTTTCTTCATTGCTTTAATTTGTGCGTCCCCACCAACTCGTGAAACTGAAAGTCCTGGGTTAATCGCTGGTCTTACACCTGAGAAAAACAAGTCAGACTGTAAGAAGATCTGTCCATCTGTGATCGAGATTACGTTTGTTGGAATATATGCTGAGATATCTCCAGCCTGTGTTTCAACAAATGGTAATGCTGTAATTGATCCACCACCAAGATCGTCATTTAACTTAGCTGCACGCTCTAATAAACGTGAGTGTAAGTAGAAGACGTCTCCTGGGAAAGCTTCACGGCCTGGCGGACGACGTAGTAAGAGTGAGAGTTCACGGTAAGCTGCTGCTTGTTTTGATAAGTCATCATAAACAACTAAAACGTGCTTTCCGTTATACATGAACTCTTCACCCATGGCAACGCCTGCATATGGTGCTAAGTATAATAATGGTGCTGGGTCTGATGCCCCTGCTGTTACAACGATTGTGTAATCAAGTGCACCGTGACGGCGTAGTGTTTCAACTGTTCCACGAACTGTTGAATCTTTCTGTCCGATTGCAACATAGATACAAATCATGTCTTGGTCGCCTTGGTTAAGAATCGTATCAATTGCAACCGTTGTTTTACCTGTCTGACGGTCTCCGATAATTAACTCACGCTGACCTCTTCCTACTGGTACAAGTGCGTCAATCGCTTTAATTCCAGTTTGTAATGGTTCAAATACTGATTTACGATCCATAACACCTGGTGCTTCTGCTTCGATTGGACGTGTCTTATCTGATTCAATTGGTCCTTTACCATCAATTGGCTGACCTAAAGGGTTCACTACGCGACCGATCAACTCATCTCCAACCGGTACTTGCATAATTCTACCTGTACGACGAACTTCATCGCCTTCTTTAATCCCTGTATATGGTCCTAATATTACAATACCAACGTTACTCTCTTCTAAGTTTTGTGCCATACCTACGACACCGTTAGCAAATTCAACGAGCTCTCCCGCCATAACATCATCTAGGCCGTGAGCGCGTGCAATTCCGTCTCCAACTTCAATTACTGTTCCGACATCATTAATCTCGATTTCAGAATCAAAGTTTTCAATTTGCTGTTTGATCAGTTTACTGATTTCTTCAGCTGTAATGCTCATACCATGTCACCCCTATCTTATTTACTTGCAGTTAATAAATCCTGCTCAATACGTTTTAATTTCCCACTAACCGACCCATCATAAATTGTATTACCAACTCTGATACGTAAGCCACCTAACAAGGTTTCATCGACTCTATTTTCAATCGATAATGATTGCTTATTTAAAATGTCTTTGAACTTTTGTTCGACATTTGTTTTTTCAGCATCTGTTAGCTTACGAGCTGAATAAACAAGGGCATGTGCAATGTCATTTTTCTCATTATAAAGTTCTGTAAACTCATGAATGAGCGCTTTCATCACACCAGTTCGATTGCGTTCAATTAAAAGTTTCATCTCATTTCGAATAAATACATGTAAATCTTTAAAGACAGTATCAATTACTTCAATCTTTTTGTCATTTGCAACATTCGGACTCTGAAGAACTGTGATTAATGCATCATTTTCTGAGAAAACAGCATCTAAAACTTTCAGTTCATCCATAAATTGATCTGTTAAGTTTTTTTCCTCGGCAAGTTGAAAAAGAGCATCTGCATAACGTTTGGCAACTATTACCTCACTCATTGCTCTTCTCCTACTTTATTAATGTACTCTTGAATTAGTTTTTCTTGATCTTGTGCACTAATCTCTTTTTCAATCACTTTACTTGCTACTAAGACTGAAAGTGATGCCACTTGGTCTTGTAACTCTTGTAAAGCCTTCTCTTTTTCATTTTGAATATCTTCTTTTGCTGATTGCTTAATGCGCGCAGCTTCCTGGCGTGCTGCCTCAATGATATCGGCTTGTTGCTTTTCACCTGCACCTTTAGCATCTGCAATCATTTCTTGTGCTTCTTGTTTTGTAGCTGTTAACTGAGCTTGTGCTTCTTTTCGAGCTGCCTCAGCTTCTTTACGATTTTTCTCTGCAACATCAATTTCATTAGCAACGAAATTCTCGCGCTCTTCCATGATGTTCATGAGTGGACCCCAAGCTACCTTTTTAAGTATAGCTAATAGGATAAGGAAGAATAAGAGAGTAACTAACATGTCACCAATTCTTAAGCCACCTACGTCCGCTCCTAACATTAAGAACTCACTGTATAAATGCACAGATTCCACTCCTTTCACTTAAACGTTTTTTCTTTCATTCTCAGTGGAGAGTGCTAACTCTTCAGTCATAAACATAAAGGAATGGCGCAGATTCAAAACAAATCGAACTACGCCAATTTATCACTCTTATTTACATAACCATGAATGCGATTACTGCTGCGATAATTGGAATAGCCTCTACTAGAGCGATTCCCATTAACATTGTTGCTGTTAAAGGACCTTGCATTTCTGGCTGACGAGCGATTCCTTCAACTGTTCTACTACCAATTAAACCTACACCAATTCCTGCACCAAGTGCACCTAAACCTACTGCTATTGCTGCTGCTATTGCGTTCATTATAATTTCCTCCTCATTAATATATCTTGCTTATATTTTTTAGACATCAATTAAGATGTGTGTTCCCATAAATTAAACTTGCTTAATTTGTTGCTTCAACATCGTTAACTTTATGCGAAATGTAAATCATTGTTAACAGGGTAAAGATAAATGCTTGTATTCCGGCAACGAACAAACTGAATCCTTGCCATGCAATCATCGGTAGTAAGGCTCCTAAGAATCCACCCACTCCTTTTGTTGCAAGTCCTAAAATCAATGCTGTTAGTACGCCACCCGCAAACATATTACCAAAGAGACGCAGGCCTAACGTTAATGTATTTGTAAACTCTTCGATGAGCTTGAATGGGAACATAATCGGACTTGGTGAAAAATAACCTTTTCCGTATGCTTTAAACCCTTGTAATTTAACACCGTAATAGTGTGTTAAAACTACAACCATTGCTGCAAGCGTTAATGTCACACCCGCATCAGCAGTTGGTGAACCCCACCATGCTGTATCACCGATTGTAATAGCTGTTACCATACCAATCACGTTACCTACTAAAATAAATGAGATTAACGTCAACCCGAGTGGTAAGAATAATTTTCCAGTTTTCCAATCCATCGCGTTTGTTACAAGATTCTTAACAAATTCGACTAGCCACTCCATAAAATTTTGTGCACCTGTCGGCTTCATTTGTAAACTTCGTGTTGCAAGTGTGATGACAACGATAAGAATAATTGTTGTTAAAGCTAGCATCAACACATTCGATAGGTTAAAAGATAACCATGAAATTCCAAATGCTCCTTCAATTATTGGTGCTTTTGTCTCCATTACTTCACCCCTCTTTCAACCTTACAGTTTTCTATTATTTAAATAAAGATCCACCATCATCACTGGATAAACAATGACGACACCGATTAAATAAGCACCCAGATTAAAATAAGTGTCAAATCGTGTAACAATAATAACACCCAAGATAACAGATGCGAAACGAGCAATTGTACCTAAACTTAGTTTTTTCTTACCAGTTGTTAAAACCGTCTCAGAAAAAAGTCCAATTTTCCTTTGGAGTAGCCACATATTATAGTAAGCAACGGCTCCACCTAAGAACAAACTGTACATAATCGGCTGAAATCTTGTATATGTACTTAAACCTGCGCTCATCAAAAGAATAGAAACTATAATTAGCATCCATCTTCTTTGGCGCTTAACAACGACTTCATAACTCGACATAAGGCACACTCTTTCTTATTAATCTAAAATTGATAGATCTCCAGCACAAAATAAAGTGCATAGAAAACGCATTATAATGTTTTTTTACTACACGTTGATTCTACAATAGTGACATAGAGATGTCAATTTAAAACTAAAGTAATTAATCCCTTAGAAATCTATTTATGCCATATGTTTTATCAAGGTGTACGTTAGCTATTATATAGGAGTCTAAGTCACTTAAAAGTGACATTTCTATGAACTTTATTTGGTAACCGCTTACAATTCTGAAGATAAAAAAAGCCCTTCCTTTATTCGGAAGAGCTTGATTCTACTTTTTGTTCACTTGGGACATGCGAGACTAAGGAACTTTCTTTTTTCTTAAGCTTTTCAGATTCATAATAAGCATCAGCACCTAAACCACCTTCGGCAATCATACGTGAAATATCAGTTGATCTGGCTTTTTCTTTCATTTTAGTCCCTCCCTTCAATGATTACCTTCATTATAGCATGATTAAAGTTACTTTAAAATGAATTATCTGAAAATTTAATTAATTTTGCTTCGCCTTTCTTTTGCTGCTTGCACCATGACTTTTAAAGCATCAATCGTTTCTTTCTCTTTACGTGTTTTCAAACCACAGTCTGGGTTAACCCAAAACTGTTCTGGTGAAATTGTCTTTAGTGCACGGTCAATGTTTTCCTTTACCTCATCTAACCGCGGAATTCTTGGACTATGAATATCATAAACGCCAAGTCCGATTTCTTTTTGATAAGTGTTTTCTTCAAATGTTTCGATCAATTCACCATGACTTCGTGAGGTCTCAATCGAAATAACATCAGCATCTAAATCATCAATGGCATTAAAGATATCTTCAAAGTTCGAGTAACACATATGCGTATGAATTTGCGTTGTATCATCTACCTCTGCAGTTGCTAATCTAAAGGCGTAAGCTGCATTTTTTAAATAGGCATCCCAATCTGCTTCTACAAGAGGCAAGCCCTCTCTTAAAGCTGGTTCATCTACTTGAATAATTTCAATCCCTGCTTCTTCAAGTGCTTTGATTTCTTTTTGAAGGGCAAGCGCAATTTGATTCATAATCTCACTCTCTGTTAAAGCATCATGGACAAATGACCAGTTTAAAATTGTCACTGGTCCTGTCAGCATTCCCTTGACCGGGCGATTTGTTAAGGACTGAGCATAGACACTTTCTTTAACAGTAATTTCTTCTGTCCATTCTACATCACCAAAGATAAGCGGGGGTTTGACACAGCGTGACCCATATGACTGCACCCAGCCATAATCAGTTACTAAAAATCCACCGAGCTTTTCACCAAAATATTCAACCATGTCATTTCGTTCAAATTCACCATGAACTAAAACATCTAAGTCAAGAGACTCTTGTATCTTAATCCATTCCTTAATTTTAGCTTTAATAAATACCTCGTAATCCTCATTTGACAACTCACCTCTTCTCCATTTAGCTCGTGTTTGTCTGACTTCCTGTGTTTGTGGTAAGCTTCCGATTGTTGTTGTCGGAAGTAGAGGTAGGTTAAGTGCTTCTTTTTGAAGCTCAAGACGCTTACTAACCTCTGTTTTTCTTTCTGCATCTTTTGCTGTTAACTGCGCAAGCTCACTTGCAATTCCTTCACTTGAACGATAGGCCTTATTCAAAGCTTCAATTGCTTGCTTAGACTCAGTTGCATAGGCTTTATCCCTGTTTTTAAGTGCGCTAATTTCTTTTAACTTCTCATCGGCAAATGATAAACCATTTTTGATAACTGACTCAATCTGCTTTTCAGTCCTTGTCGTCACAGGAAGATGCAAGAGTGAAGATGACGGTTGAATGACTAAGTTTTCTTCTTTAACAAAACGTGTCAACAAATCAATTAAAGCTCGTTTTTCTGTTAAGTCAGCGCGCCAGACATTCCGTCCATTAATAATGCCAGCGAATAAAAGCTTGTCTTCTGGAAAGCCATGGACTTGCAGATCTTCAAGTGACTGTCCATGCACAAAGTCTAGCCCAATTCCATCTACCGGAAACTGAATCACCGCTTCATAATTCTGAA
>JASLIE010000061.1 GCA_030152985.1 Bacillaceae bacterium | reverse complement strand
ATTTTAAACTTAGGACAACAAAGGAGGGATAAGATGAATACTTTTACTTTACCAAAGTTGCCTTACGACTTAGAAGCGCTTGAACCTTATATTGATGCTAGAACGCTTTCTATACATCATCAGGGACACCATAAAACTTATGTAAATAATCTTAACAAAGCAATCGCTGATTATGATGAATTAAAAAACAAGTCACTTGAGGATATCTTAAGGAACTTAAATTCTGTACCTGAGGAAATTAGAACTGCTGTTCAGAATAATGGTGGTGGTCACTATAGCCACAGCCTTTTCTGGGAAGTGATGTCGCCTAAAGGCGGAGGTGAAGCAACTGCTGATGTTAAAAAAGCAATTGAAACTTACTTTAAAACATTCGATAACTTTCAAGTTGCTCTTTCAAACGCAGCAATAGCAAGGTTTGGTAGTGGTTATGGTTGGTTGGTTATGGACAAAAAAGGTGATCTTTCAGTCATGAGTACAGCGAATCAAGACACACCTTTAGCCCAGGGAAAAACACCTCTTCTAGTCATTGACGTCTGGGAACATGCTTATTATTTAAAATATCAAAACAGGCGGCCTGAATTTGTAACAAATTGGTGGAAGACGGTGAATTGGGACTATGTGAACGAGCTTTATTTACAAGCGAAAAAGAATATATAGGTTATTCAGGTAATTCAAACTTAAAAAGCCTCTCAGTATGGTAGCTGAGAGGCTTTTCTTATTTAAAGTAAGTTGTTAAAGCACCAAGTCCTTCTACTTCTACAGTCACCTGATCGCCCGGTTGCATATAGGTTCTTTCTTCATAAGGTCGACCGATAATGACTCCTTCTGGTGTGCCTGTCATAATTATATCACCAGGCTTGAGCGTCATGTGCTTAGACACATAACTGATAATTTCTTCGACCGAAAAAATCATATCCGATGTGTTTGAATCCTGAACCTTAACACCATTCAACTCTGTTTTAAGATTGAGTTTATTCGGATTTTCTATCTCATCTTTTGTCACAAGATATGGACCGAGGGGTAAAAAACCATCACTCGTTTTTCCTAACAGCCATTGACCGCTTCTTTTTTGCAAATCACGTGCTGATAAGTCGTTTGCTGTGACATAGCCAAACACATAATCTAAAGCCTCAGTGACCTCTATGTTTTTAGCTGTCTTTCCGATAACAAGACCGAGTTCGACTTCATAGTCTAAACGTTCTGTTGTTTCAGGAACAGAAACTGTTTCTTCATGTGCACTTAAGGCATTATTAAATTTACTAAATAAAACAGGATGTTCTGGATAAGTTGCCTTCACTTCATCCGCATGTCTTTTATAGTTTAATCCAATGCAGATTAACTTCTCTGGCTGTGTGACAGCAGGTAAAAAAGTTATCTCTGACTCTTTTAGATAACTGCCTTCATACGCATTTACTTGGTCTTTTAATGTCTTTAGAAGTTCGGGTTGTTCGATTAATGTATGCACTGATTCGATTTCTTTAGCTAACGAAAGCTCACTAATTGGGACAATGCCCCTTGCTTGTTTAATTCCAATTTCAACTTTTTTGCCCTTTAAAAATGTAAGTATCTTCATAAAACACACTCCATTCTTTTTTATCATCATATCAAGGATTAGCTCATCCGTCATTATTTTGTCTAAAGGCAAACCTTTTGCCTCTTGATAGGCTTGTTTAAGGGAGGGAATAAGATTGCTCTAGACCCACACGCCCTCTAGCTGTTAGGATAGATTTAGACATAAACGAGGTGGATAATATGAAAGAAAGTACACGACAAATTTACCGGGCAACTTGGATTGGTATCTTTGTGAATTTATTTTTAGCAATTATTAAAGCAATTGGTGGTTTTTTATCAGGGAGTCGGGCACTGATTGCTGATGCTCTACACTCAGCATCTGACATTGTTAGCTCTGTTGTCATCTTATTTGCAGTACGTATCGCGAACAAACCTCCAGACAAAGAACACCCTTACGGACATGGAAAAGCAGAGAACATTGCTTCAATAATCGTTGCTTTACTTCTTGTTTTAGTTGGAGTTGAAATCAGTATCTCATCAGCTAAAGTTTTTTTTGGTGAAACACCTGTTGTACCTGGGAAACTTGCTTTAATCATTATCATCATTTCTATTGTCATTAAGGAAATTTTATTCCAATATAAGTTTAGACTTGGAACAAAATATCAGAGTACCGCGCTCATTAGCGATGCTTGGCATCACCGATCTGATTCGCTTTCTTCAGTAGCTGCTTTAATTGGTATTGGTGCAGCAATTTTAGGTGATTATTTTGGAATCGGCTTCCTAGTCTATGGAGATGCAATTGCTGGTATCGCCGTATCACTTATCGTAGTGAAAGTTGGTTATGACTTAGCTAAAGAATCTTCACAAATTATTTTAGAAAAAGTATTAAGTGATGAAGAAACAGTCAAATACTTTGAGACACTGAGACAAATTGAAGGGATTACCGAAGTTGATCAACTTTTAGCACGGACTCATGGAAGTTATGTCGTGATTGATTTAAAAATCAAAGTCGATTCAACTCTTAGCGTTAGAGTCGGACATGATATAGGCTTTGAAGCTAAGAAACGATTAATGTCGACACATCCTGAGGTTGAAAATGTACTTGTTCATATTAATCCAGATGAAAAAAAGCCAGAACATTAAGTGTTCTGGCTTTTTTCGATCATTCCTTTTAAAACAACGCCTAACAGAATATTATTAGATGAAATAACTGCCGCTTCATTTACCTTATCTTGACTAAGCAAATCTCTAACTTCTTTTTGTCGATGATTGTATAAAACAGTTGTCGCTTTAGCTTGCATTAAATCAGTTAAATAAACATTACGATTCGTTTGAAGTAGTTCGTTTGTTTCTACTGTCCCTAGCAACCTATTCTGTTCATCAACAATAAATAACTGGGTTAATTCAACTAACTCAGGATAAGCCTCATGATAAAAAACATCTGAAACACGTTCTTTTGCATCGTACACAAAACGATCACGAATTAAAATTGAAGCAACCTCATCTTTTTTAAACATAAGTAACCTTAAGACTTCACGTGATTTGCGTCGATGGATAAAAGATAAATAAAGCTTTTGTTCAACGCAATCAAAATTCCTTAAAATAAGTGCAAGCTCATCAGGACGCAATGTATTTAACAGTTCAATTTGCTGAGTAAACTCAAGTGTTTCAAGTGTTAACAATTGTTCATGAACTGATAATTTATGAAATGCTGGGTAAAAATATGTTTCAGTCATTTTAACCACCTCGTTTAAAGACCTAAGTACCATGATGCGATTCCAAAGTAGATTAAAACACCAACAATATCTGCGATTGATGTAATAAGAGGTCCACTTGCTGTTGCCGGATCTAGTTTTAATTTATTAAAGATAAAAGGTAGAGACATTCCGATTAAGCTCCCAATCACAACAATAACAGCCATTGTTAAAGATACAACTACCGCAATTTCAAAGCCGCCACGCCAAAAACCAACAATTGAGACAGCTGCTGCCATCGTGAAGCCCATTAAAGCTGCAACTGATATTTCTTTTGTAAACATTTTAAACCAATCTTTTATCTTTACATCGCCAATCGCCATCGCTCGAATGACAAGTGTCGCTGACTGTGATCCAGCATTTCCACCACTGTCAACAAGCAAGGGTAGGAAAAATACTAAGGCAATATTTGCCTCTATAATATCTTCATAGTGTGCGATTCCAGCACCTGAAAAGACGTTCATAAAGACGAGCACGACGAGCCAAACAATCCGTTTGCGGTATAAAAGACCGACTGAGGCATCCATTAAGCCACCTGCTAATGTCGGAGGTGATGTCGTAACTGATGCCATCTTATGAATATCTTCTGTCGCTTCTTCTTGCATAACATCTAAAATATCTTCAACATGTACAATACCAACCATCTCTTCATGCTCATTAGTAACCGGCATTGAAACTAAATCAGTCTCTCGGAAGACGCGAGCTGCTTCTTCTTGATCAATTTCAGGATGTAATGAATACACATCTTTTTTCATTACATCTTGTAATCGTTCAGAACCTTCTGCTGCCAGTAGCTCTCTTATTGTTAACACGCCAACTAATCTTTCTTTTTCATCATACATATAGACATAATGAATATTCTCTTTATCTTTTACATCTGCTCTTAATTTTTTTATTGCATCTTCAACATACAAATTTTGAGCGAGTAACACATACTCTTTTCTCATAATTTGACCGGTTGAATCTTGTAAGTAATGACGATTCATTTCTTTTCCCCCTAAGCCAACTTGATCCACCTAATTTGAGTGTGGTCAAGTGACGTATTTATTTGATTTTCATACCCTATGCAACAACAACTATATTCGTCCATTTAACCACCTCCATAGATCAGATTTGCTTTAGAGCTTAGCGCTCAAGAATTGTTTGAATCATTCAAAAAAACTAAAAAACACCCCTCTACGAGAAGAAGGGTGTTAAATACATATTCATACATGAATAAACTCATGTCATTTTAAAAAACACAAAATATGCGCCGTCCTCCATCGTAGAGTTTTAGCACTATATGGCTTGGATGTGATGTTATCTCACCGGCTACATTAAATAGACCTTAAGTCGATCTTATCTGTTGACCCATTGGTGTCTCTCGACGTTTCTGGGCAGTAGCTTGCCTCCATATAGGAGCCTCACC
>JASLIE010000035.1 GCA_030152985.1 Bacillaceae bacterium | reverse complement strand
GTTAAATCCAGCAAAATTAGTTGACCGAATTGGTAAGATACTCTCACCAGCCTTAGTCATTTTACTTATTGTCATGCTTGTGACTGCATTTTTAAATCCAATGGGTGAGTTTGGAACCCCACAAGGCGATTACCTAGATAATCCTTTTGGAAAAGGATTTACTGAAGGCTATAATACAATGGATGCATTGGCATCGTTAGTTTTTGGTATTATTGTGATTAGTTCAATTCGATCACTTGGTATTAAGTCACGTAAGGGTATCCTTGTTGCAACTGCGAAGTCAGGTGTAGTTGCAATCGTCTTACTTGCAGGTATTTATTTTGGAATTGCCTATCTCGGTGCAACCAGTGTTGATGTGCTCGGTTTATTTGATCAAGGTGGTCCTGTTTTAAGTGGAGCAGCCAATTACTATTTTGGTAATGTTGGAATGATGTTACTTGCTATTTTAATTACCTTAGCTTGTTTAACGACAAGCATTGGCTTAATGACTGCTTCAGCTGAGTATTTTAATACACTGATACCGGCAATTAGCTACCGTGTATTTGTTGTGTTTTTCACAAGCTTAACTTTTGTCATTGCAAACTTTGGTTTAGCAAAGATCATTTCATATTCAATACCAATGCTTATGTTCTTATATCCACTTGCTATAGCGCTTATGATACTTGCTTTTGCATCTCCGCTATTTAAACATAAACAGTGGGTCTATATAGCGACAATTTTTGTGACATTTTTATACAGTATTGTAGATGGGATTGCGGCACTTTATGATTCATTAGAATTAGCAGAGCCAACATGGTTAACTGGTCTGACAAAAATTTATGAAAACCTTTTGCCCTTCTATAATCAAGGCTTAGGTTGGGTTGTTCCCTTCCTGATTGTTTTACTTGTAGGAATCTTATTAACAAATATGATAAAAGAAAAACAAGTTGCTTAAAGTTAGTCGTCTAGAACTCTTTCTCTTCTGAAAGAGTTCTTTTTTTATGTTTGAAAAAAAATATAAAGGGAAGCTATAATATATCTGATAATTCCGATAATAAAGAAAATGTGAATAAGCTTGAAAAAGCAATTTTTCCGTGTTAGTTTAATAATATTGTTGTCAAATTGACACATTTACTAAGAAAGAGCTGAGATAAATGAAGCAAAGACTATTCATATTGACCTTTCTTATTTTGACTTTATTAATGGCTTGTAAGCAGAATGAAGCAATCATACCAGATGCTAATATGAATAAGAAGGTTGAGCAATTTGCCTATAAAAACTCAGAAGTAACAAGTGAAACTGTCTCACTTGATACATTAAAAGGGGAGTGGTGGATTGCTAATTTTATGTACACAAATTGTCAAGCGGTCTGTCCTATGATGACACAAAACATACTTTTTATTCAAAATGAGCTAGAAAGTGAACAGATACCGATTGAAATTGTTTCATTTACAGTCGATCCAGCTTTTGATTCACCGGAAGTTTTGATGGATCATGCCCTAGACTATGGAGTGAATCTGAATAACTGGCGATTTTTAACAGGTTATTCATTTAAAGAAATTCAGGAGTTTGCTGCTAAGTCATTTGAGGTCGCTTTACAACAAGCAGAACCAGGGACAGGTAATGATCAGGTTGCCCACACGACAAATTTTTTCTTAGTTAATCCTGATGGAAAAGTTGTTAAAAAGTATGAGGGTGTCGGTCAAACCGGTAAAGATGAATTGTTAGCGGACTTGCGACTAATCAATGGAAAATAATAAGGCAATGCCTTTTTATTTTATATATTTAACACACTATAAGGAGGTAGTCTATAATGAGTGAAAATAATAAAAACACACCTAAAGAAGGTAAGGTTATGGACCGTAGAAGATTTATTAAAAACTCAGGTTTAGTAGCTGGTGGTGTCGTTGGAGGAACGCTTTTTGGTGGCGTCTTTTCAGGCATGTTCAAAAAAGAAGATGGTGGAGAACCAGCAAAAGAAACAGCGAATTACAATGAAGCACGCATGTTTTTTGAAAGAAAACAAGATTTTGATATTATGTCAGCAGCTGTTGAACGCATTTACCCAGAATCAGAAGCAGGGCCTGGGGCAATTGGTTTAGGCGTACCATACTTTATTGACCGTGAACTTGCAGGTACATATGGGAAGAACGCTAAAGAATATAAACAAGCTCCCTTTAAAGATATTAAGAATGAAGCAAGATATCAAACACGCATGAACCGTGGTGATATTTTCTTAGAGGGTGTTCGTGCGCTTGAGCGTGAAAGTAAGAAGAAATTTGATAAGGGTTTTGCTAATATCGAAGGAAAAGATCAAGACACGATTTTAAAACTTTTTGAAGATAATAAAGTGAAACTAACTGGCATCTCTGCGACAACATTTTTTGCTTTACTTAGAAAAATGACAATCGAAGGTGCTTATTCTGATCCGCTTTACGGTGGAAATAAAGATATGGCAGGCTGGAAGATGAGGGAGTATCCAGGACCTCGACCAGCATATATTGACGATATTGCATCAGAAGATTTTGTAAAGATGGATCCAATTAGTTTAAAAGATTATCAACCTTAAGATTTAAAATGAAAAATACAAGGAGGTCATTAGCATGGCTAAAAAGCTAGATAAAGTAGATGCAGTAGTTGTCGGTACCGGTTGGGCTGGTGGTGTTGTAGCTGCTGAGTTAACCAAAGCTGGTTACAATGTTGTTGGTTTAGAGCGTGGTGCTGAAAAATCAACGCAAGATTATGTTGGTGCAAAAGACGAGTTGCGTTATATGAGTCGTAAAGAAATGATGCTCGACCTAAATATGGAGACAATTACATCGCGTAAAAACTCAAAAGAAGAAGCACTTCCAGTACGTACACAAGATGAAATGATGCTTGGAACGAACCTAGGTGGTGCAAGTGTTCACTGGGCAGGAGCTACATATCGTTATATGCCTTATGACTTTGAGATTTATACAAAAACGGTTGAAAAGTATGGGAAAGATAAGATTCCAAACGGTATGACTTTACAGGACTGGGGAATCACATACGATGAGATGCAAAAGTATTATGATAAGTGGGAAAAAACAGCAGGAATTTCGGGTGAGAAAGATCCGCTTGAACCTGAACGTTTAGATGATTATCCAAACCCACCAACAATTGAAACGCCAAACTTAAAGTTATTTAAAGAGGCAGCTAAAGAGTTGGGCTACAATCCTTATCAAATCCCATCAGGTAACGTGACAACAAATTATGAAAACCCAGATGGTGAAAGAATTAACCAATGTCAATATTGTGCGTTTTGTACACATTATGGTTGTGATTTTGGAGCAAAATCAGACCCATTAGTGACAGTTATTCCAACTGCCCAAAAGACGGGTAATTATGATTTACGTGTTTATGCAAATGCACGTCGTGTCACATATGATGGAAAGAAGGCGACAGGTGTTATTTATACAGATGTTCGCACAGGTGAAGACTTTGAGCAACCAGCAGATGTTGTTGTTTTAGCAGGATTCACATACACGAATAATCGTATTTTAATGCTTTCAGATATTGGTAAGAAATATGATCCAAAAACAAAAACAGGTGTCATTGGACGTAACTTCCATGGGCAATTTAACTCAACATTCCTAGGCGCAAGAGGCTTCTTTGAAGATAAGAAGTTTAACCTGCATATGGGTGGAGGAGCACTTGGTGCTACATTTAGTGACCTTGCAGGAGACAACCTTGATACAAGTGATTTAGACTTTATCCATGGTGGTGGAGTTGAGATTCGTCAGTATGGTGATGGACCAATCAATAACAACCCAGTACCAAAAGGAACACCGACTTGGGGAGAAGAGTTTAAAGAAAAATCACTTCACTACCACAACCGAAGCTTACAGTTATGGTATACACCAGCAGTTATGCCTTGGGAGCAAAACTATTTAGATCTTGATCCAACTTATAAAGACGCTTTTGGTGATCCTTTATTAAGGATTACTTACGATTTAACAGATCAAGATAAAAATGTTGCCAAATTCGGAATTAAAAAATGTGCTGAAGTCCTTGAAAAAATGGGCGCAGATATTATTGATGAAGACGAAGTACCAGAAGAGTTTGACCATTATTATAGTGGTCAGCATTATGCAGGTGGAGTTATTATGGGAGAAAATCCAGAAACCTCAGCTGTAAATACTTACTTGCAAATGTGGGATGCAGAAAACCTATTTGTTGTAGGAGCTTCGGCATTTCCTCACTTCGGGCCACGTCACCCTACCGCAACAGTAGGTGCACTTGCTTACCGTGCGGCTGAAGGTATTGAGAAATACTTTAAAGAGGGCGGCTTGCTTGTTAAACCAAAAGACGTTAAATTCGATTAACTAGGAGGTTGACTTATGGGATTAGGAAGTATTGGAGTTCCAGGTTTAATCCTGATTCTCGTAGTCGCATTAATTATTTTTGGACCAAGTAAATTACCTGAGTTTGGTAAGGCCTTCGGTCAGACGCTCCACGAATTTAAAAAGACTACAAAAGAATTAGTGTCAGATGATTCATCTGAAGAAAAGTCTGATAAAAAATAAAGGTTTTGGAAGGTCATTCCTTCCAAAATCTTTTTTTATGGAAAAAAATAATTAATTTGATATGATATGATAAGCAAATAGAATTGGGGGAAAAAGATATGTGGTTTGTGTTTTCAATCTTAACAGCGCTTGCCTGGGGAGGAGCGAATCTCTTTTATAAAAAGGGGAGCGATCCTGAAGATAAGACAAGTCACTTAAAGATTGTGATCATGGTCGGATTTG
>JASLIE010000023.1 GCA_030152985.1 Bacillaceae bacterium | reverse complement strand
AAGGCTTAAATACTTATAATTTACTTTGTAAATAATCAGCAACCTTATCCAACTCCGGATAAATTGTAGCTGCATTAATACCTAAGCTCTCTAATTCTAATAAAATATCTTTTTTATTTTCAGCAGGTATGATATATTTAACAATTTTTCCTCGCTCTTTATACATATAACGCTCAGTTAACTTTCTAGCTACTTTTTCTCCCATTAAACCATAGGCAATAAATGCCCCTTGTTGACGAATAATACGTTCATTTGTCTGCTTTGGTTGGACAGGAACAACGCTAAATAAATCAAATGGATTAATTTCTCCTAAATGAATACCATATTCTTTCTCCACTTCATTATTCAACTTTTTTACAATCGGATACGTATTATATTTCTGAATAATCTTTTCTAATTCACTCTCTGTAATTAGCTCTATTTGATGCGGACGCTTCCGTCGTTCTTCTAGTACATTTTCAATATATTCTTTCAAAGCATTCAAGCTTACTTTCGCTAACTCTAGCTTTTCATAAGATGTTAATGTTGATAGAGCAGTTAATATTTCAACTGTATCACTATCAAAATATTTAATTTTGTCATAATACATATTAAATACAATAAGTTCTCCATCTCGATGATGATCTTTCTCTTCAGATACAGCAAAATATAAAGCAACGAGCGGACTTGCTGTGATATCTAATAATCTTGTTGGAAGACCATAATGTTGCATTGTTGTTAATAGCTCTAATCGACCACTCCCTGTTAAAAAACGATCCGCATTTCGCACTTGAATTTCTTTATATAAATTATGTTCATTTTCTAAGTGCTTCTTCGAACGAAAAACTTTTGGAATGAGTTGATAATTCAAACATCCATGCCCTCGATAAAAATACTTTTTTCGTGGTCGATCTGAATAACCCTCCGCATTATAAATACTCTCAGTCATTAACCTCATTTGCTTAAAGCTATCTAAAAGCTCTTGCACTTTTTTAATTTTATAAAACAGCTCTACAGATAAATCCTCTACATATTCTCTAGACTTCCTACTTTCTGACTCTTGAGTAGCCTCTTCGAGAACTTTAATCTCATCAAGCAACTCTTGAAAGGCAACAAACGAACAACTCTCTTCATTCTCTGTATCTAAAGCCTCTTCTTTTCTTTGACTAATCAAATCTTTTACACTTGTAATTGTCTGTAATTTATACTTTTCAAAATCGTATCCTAGAACACCCGTCTTTACATTTATTTTCATATAGTCTGATAAAAATTGAAGCTGTTTACTACTCGTGATCCTTTCTTTAAACTGATACTGATCATCTATATATTGAGTTAAATGAATAAAATCTATATCTTTTCTTCTTAATTCTTGTTGAAAAATACTTCTTAGCTCATCTTCTACTTCAAAGTACACCGCTTATGCTCCTTTTTCACCTTTTTTAAAATTTCTTACCCGTTGATAAAAACTTACTTTATTTCTTTAAAGGCAAAAATCCTTCTAAATGGCTTTCTCCATAAATTTTCTTATACAATTGAATTGCATATTGATCCGTCATTCCTGAAATATAATCAACGATGTACCTACTCTTTAAATCATTGCTTTTTTGATAAAAACTTGGTAATAATCGATAACCTATATCACTGGAGAAGGCTTCATATAACCCTTGTAATATGACTTTGCCTTGTTGTTCATATTGATAAACTTCAGCCACATTCTCAGACAATCGAACATTCACATTTTTTAAAGCATTCGCTAAGTGCTCATACTTTTTAAAACCTAATTCATACTGATTAAAAGAACCTCTCGCAATCGTATCTTCAGAAATAGGACGCATTGTCACATCCAGCATTAAATTATGAACAATAATAGAGGTCAATTCTTTTTGTAATATTTTCCTCATACTAAAAGGATCATTATTCACACGATGAGCAAGTTCTTGAGCTTCTTTTACCCATTGTTTAAACTCTTTGTAATTACTTTCACACTCGTTCTTTTTAAGCTCTTGTTTAAGTTCATACAAAACCATCGTTAAATCAAAATATCCTCTATTTAATCCATCTTCTAAATCATGTGCACAGTAAGCGATTTCATCTGCAATATCAATTATTTGTACATCTAACGTACGAGGATACAGCTCATTGATTTCATACTTTTCGTTAATTTCAGTTAATTTATGCGATATTTCTTCATAATCCTCATCATATAAGAATCGCTTTTTAGTGTCACTCGTGACTTCACTATAAGGTCTATAATACTTTACAATACTTAAATAAGTTCTCAACATTAAGTTTAGCCCCTCATAATTAGGAGCTTTTCTTTCTAACCTTCTCAAAATACGATACCCTTGAGCATTTCCTTCAAAGCCACCTTTATCTTTCATAATCTCTTGTAGTGCTTCTTCGCCTTTATGTCCAAATGGTGGATTTCCAATATCATGAGCAAGAGCTCCTGCTTCAATAATATAAACGTCTTTTTGATATGCTTCAGGCAAAGATGCAGCTTCTGATAAAATGTGAGCTAAAGACCTAGCAATTTGAGAGACCTCTAAACTGTGAGTTAAACGATTTCGATGATATGCTCCCGGCTCAACATTCAATAACTGCATTTTTCCTTCCAACCGACGAAACGAATCCGAGTATAAAACTCTTGAAAAATCGCGATGGTGTGGTTCGCGATCACGCCTTAAATTATCTTCATTCATATAGCGACAATCTAAACGCTTTAGATGCTGATACTGCTTTTTAAATTGTTCTTGAAAGACACTTCCCATTTCATCCCTCCTATAAACATATAATACCATAATTTTGGTATAAAAATACTATATATTTAATTTTAACTAAAAAAGCTAGAAGAATTTCTCTTCTAGCTTTAGTACTAAGTTTAT
>JASLIE010000282.1 GCA_030152985.1 Bacillaceae bacterium | reverse complement strand
AAAAAGCCCTAGCCAACGCCGCCTCCTCCTTTGGTGAAAATGACAGAAGAACTCTTGCCTGGCAAATTCAACTTAATAATGCTAATGCTGAACTTAACAACATGGAAAGAGAATTAAAAGAATCTCAAACAGAAGTTAAAAAGCTAAACAAGGAAAAAATAGATAAATTGGTCGGTGGCTTAAAACAGGCTGGTGAAATTGCAGGTAAAACTTTAGTTGCAGGACTAAAAGCTGCAGCTGCAGCAATGGCTGCCATTGGAGCTGGTGCTGTTGCTACAGGCAAATGGATAAAGGACTCTTTGAATGTTTATGCCGACTATGAAGATTCCATGAAACAAGTTCAAGCTACCATGGGACTAGTTGGTGAAGAAGGTGAAGAAGCCTTTCAGAAGTTATCACAGGCAGCTAAAGATGCAGGTGCAAGTACAAGGTTCTCTGCTTCTGAATCTGCAGATGCTTTAAACTTTCTAGCCCTTGCGGGTTATGATGCCGAAGAAGCTATTGAGGCCCTTCCTGGAGTTTTAACCTTAGCCGCAGCTGGTGGAATGGATCTAGCCAAGGCTTCAGACCTAGTAACAGATTCAATGGCGGCTCTTGGTCTTGAAATATCAGATATGGATTCCTATATGGATATGATGGCTAAAACATCTCAAAAATCTAATACCAATGTAGAGCAACTGGGTGAGGGAATTCTAGTAGCTGGGGCTACCATGAAAAATGCAGGCCAGGATCTAGATACTCTAAATGTAATGCTGGGAGTTTTAGCAAATAGAGGTATTAAGGGTGCTGAAGGTGGAACAAAACTTAGAAATATAATCATGAGCCTTACTTCCCCTACCTCAGCAGCTGCTAAGGAACTGGATGCTTTAGGTATAAGTGTTACTGATTCATCGGGAAACATCCGAGAAATGAATGATATTTTTGAAGACTTAAATAGAGAATTAGGTGGTCTTTCTGAATCGGACAAGATGAATGCCTTAAGTAATATATTTAATAAACAAGACCTAGCTGGTGTAAATGCACTTCTTTCTGGTACAGGTGATGAGATGAATAATCTCTATAAGGAACTAGAAAATGCTGATGGAGCAGCCAAGCAAATGTCAGATACTATGGAAAGCGGTCTGGCAGGTTCAGTTAGAAGTTTAAAATCTGCTTATGAAGGTTTACAGATTGTTATTGGAGAACAGTTTTCAGATATGGCGGGTGAAGTGGTGGGCGATGTTACTTCTCTTGTAAGAGATGTAACTGAAATTTTAAATGATGGTTTTCAAGAAGGTGATATTACAGCTATAGGAGAGCGAATATCATCTTTTTTAATGGATGGAATTAAAAGAATTAGCGAATACTTACCAGAGCTTATTGAGATGGTTTCTTTGATGCTAACGGAACTTGTAAATGTATTAGTAGAATTAATTCCTACCCTCCTCCCTCCGCTTTTAGAAGGAGCCATTGCTCTTCTTACTGGAATAATTGATGCCATAGTTTCAAATGTAGCTCCTTTAATAGAAATGGTGGTCTATCTTGTAACAACGGTAGCCGAGTTTATTATTGAAAACTTACCCATACTCATTGAAGCTGCTATACAAATAGTTGTAGCCTTAGCTCTTGGAATTGCAGAGGCACTACCTGAGCTTATTCCATCTATTGTAGATGCTATTATTTTAATCGTTGAAACTCTACTAGCAAATATGGATCAGATATTAAATGCAGCTTTACAAATAATAATGGGGCTTGCTAAAGGTTTAGTTGATGCCCTACCAAGACTTATAGAGGCTCTACCTAAAATAATAAACGGGATAATTAATTTTATTACTAATAACCTACCACTAATTATAGAGATGGGGATTAAGATAGTTCTTCAATTAGCTGTAGGTTTAATTAAGGCAATCCCTCAATTGATAGCTGCTATTCCTCAAATAGTAACAGCCCTTATTACAGGGATTGGAAAGGCGGCTGTTTCAATAGTTCAGGTTGGTAAAAATATAGTTACTGGTCTGTGGAATGGTATCGCTTCGATGGTTACTTGGATAAAAGATAAGATTAGTGGCTTTGTAGGTGGAATTGTAAGCGGAGTTAAGGGTGTGCTTGGTATTAAATCTCCTTCTACTGTGTTTGCAGGCATTGGTGATGATATGGCTCTTGGACTCGGTGAAGGTTTTGATAAGGCAATGGATAAGGTATCAGATGATATACAAGGAGCCATCCCTAGAGATTTTGATGTAGATTCAAATGTTAACTTACATGGAGCTGGTGGATCCGAAGCAGCTTTTGGCTCAGGGCCTCTTGTTACTGTAGAGCAAATGATAGTTAGAAGTGAAGAAGATATAAGAAAAGTATCCCAAGAATTATATAACTTGATCCAATCTGGCTCAAGGGCTCAAGGAAGATTTATAACTGTTTAAGGAGGTGTTTGTTTGGGCTTTACATTTAATGGTGTTCATTCTAAAGATATGAAAACAAAAGCAAGGCTTACTAGCTGGCAGGCATCTCCTGCTCCTAGGAATTCCTATGAAATTGTACCTGGGAAAGTCGGAATTTCAGACTTTGGATGTGATAGTTCAGAAAGATATATTAAGATTAGCTGCAATATCTACCCTCAAAGAAAACTTGAAAACTTAATCAAGGCTCTTGATGATATTTCTGCCTAGCTTAATCCAATGGAGGGCCTCAAGCAATTAGTACTTGATGATATACCAGACAGGTACTTTCTAGCAAGATTAAATACAGAAATAGACTGTGAAAGAATACTCTCCAGTGCAGGGGCCTTTGAACTGGTCTTTATTTGTCCAGATCCAAATGGTTATGCCTTAACGGATGAACTTTTTACTCTTTCACAAACTGGAAACCATAGCTTAACAAGAGCCATAGGAAATATACCTTCCTACCCCATCTATCAACTAAAAGGTGTAATAGATAGCTCATCATCTTCTTTTATAAAAATTATAACCAATGGTGATGAATTAAAACTTACGGGGAAATTAACGGCTGGAGAAATATTAATAGTTGATAGCTCTCTTCTTACCGCCAAGGTGGTTGATGCAAATGGTCATGTCCTAAGAAATGGACTTCCTGTTTTAGATGAGTTAAACTTCCCTGTTCTTAATAAGGGGATTAATCAAATTAAAATAGAAACAAGTAGCTCTACATTTTCAGAGCTAAATATTTATTCAAACAGTTGTTGGAGGTGATATAGTGGCCATCAAATCAGTCTTAAAAACGCAAACAGATTTTACTGGAGAGTTTCCTCTTAATGAAAAAACTCAAGGCTTGTGGAGGTTTAATGAAAGTACAGCTGGTGAAGATACAAAAACTTCTGATGAAAGCTCCTATGAAAGAGATTTCTTTGTATCAGGCTGGTCAGGGACATCTGCCTCCTTTCCTGCGGGAAAATTAGGTCGTTATTTTAGATTTAATATTATAAATCCTACAAGTGAAAAGTCGCACCTACTGGCCACCAATGATGGTAGCTTTTTTACTGATTTAGGTAACAAGATTGTATGTGGAGGCTGGGTGAATCCTACAACCTATTCAGTAGGACAAAATTTTATTCCTGTTTTTAATACTAGGCACGGGCCAGGTCAGCCAATCTTTTATATATCCTTATATCAAGGTAGACCAAGGCTGATGCTATATAATTCTTCAGGATCCTTAATATATGATCAGACAGAAACACCCACCATAACCCTAAAAAATAATGGCTGGTATTTTATCGCTACTGTTATTGAAGTAAATAATAAAAAAGTACAGTATCTAGTTTGTGACCGTAGTGATGGTGCTATTTGGACTTCTCCTATAAGAAACTTTACAGGAGATTTAAATATATCTTGCACAGCTGATATTGTAATGGGAATGCATGCTAATGCCTATTATTATGCTGGTGGAATTGATGATTGGTTCTTTGAAAAGGATACTAATTTAACTATAGATGATCTAATAAATCACTTTAAAAATTCATTGATGGCAAATGGTGGAGATTTGACATCAAATGTTGATGCCTTAACAGAGCCTGGTTCTGTCTTACTTAGAAAGGTTGATGATTCTTATCCTTCAAGCGGAGTCTTATATACTAGATCAATAGAATGTGGCCTTGCTGGAACTGGCAGGGTTTCTGTATTAAGTGAGTATACTGCTGGAGAAACATCAATAGCACTAGTAGAAACATCTACATCTGATGATTTAGATAGCTGGACCCAGTGGCAGGCTCTTGGTCCTAATGGGGAGCTGCAGTCTCCTAATAAGACCTTTATCCGCTATAGGGTAACCCTTACATCCGACAATCCAAGTAAGAGTCCTAAGCTGTTAGAAATACAGCTTCACGATATACCAAGACCACCTTACGAAAGATTAGGCTTTGCTAGGCCTGT
>JASLIE010000258.1 GCA_030152985.1 Bacillaceae bacterium | reverse complement strand
CAAATGTGAAAATGTTATTTACTGAACAATTAAAAGAGTTAACTCAAGAGAAATGGACATGCTTACTTAAAAAACTTCCAGACATTCAATTTACATTAAAAGAGTTAAGAAAAGAGGCAGAAAACCGTCTTCCATTAGAAAAGGAAATCATTATTAATGATTTAGCAGTAGATGGTTATAAGGCTTGGGGAGAAATGTATGATACGCTTGTAGCTACTTTAGAAGTAGAAATTAATGGTCATACTTATTCAGTAGGTCAAGCGTCAAATTTTTTAACTGATCCCAAAAGAAGCATAAGAAGTGAAGCTTATAAGCAATTAAGTTCAGTGTGGAAAGAAAACAGTCCTTTGTTTGCCCAAACCTTAAATCATCTCGCTGGTTTTCGCTTACAAACATATCGACATCGTGGTTGGGATTCTGTGTTAAAAGAACCATTAGAGATTAATCGAATGAATGAAGCAACACTTACTTCAATGTGGGAAACAATTACTGAAAATAAAGAACCATTTGTAGCCTATTTAAAAAGGAAAGCTGATTTATTAGGTTTAGAAAGTTTAAGTATTTATGATGTTGAAGCGCCACTCGGAGAGTCAGTAGAAAAAGTAACGTTTAATGAGGCTGCTGAAATGATTATAAAGCAATTTAGAGCATTTTCTCCCTTGATGGCAGATTTTACGGAAGAAGCATTTAGCAAGCAGTGGATTGAAGCAGAAAATCGAAGCGGAAAGCGGCCGGGAGGATTTTGTACAAGCTTCCCAGACAGTAAAGAAACACGTATATTTATGACTTTTGCCGAAACAAATTCAAGTGTTGCAACACTTGCGCATGAGTTAGGTCATGCATATCATCAGCGTGTGATGGATGATTTACGCATGCTTAATCAAAATTATGCAATGAACGTTGCAGAAACAGCCTCTACATTTGCAGAAATGATTGTTGCAGATGCTCAAGTAAAAAATGCTAAAACTAAAGAGGAACGTATTGTTTTACTCGAAGATAAAATTCAGAGAAGTGTCGCCTTTTTTATGGATATTCATGCAAGATTTTTATTTGAAAGCCGTTTTTATGAAGAGAGAAAAAAAGGTACACTTTCAGTCGCGCGTTTAAATGAGTTAATGGAGAGTGCTCAAAAAGAAGCGTACGCAGGTGCAATAAGTGATTTTAATGAGAGTTTTTGGGCATCAAAGCTCCATTTTCATATTACAGGCGTGCCATTTTATAATTTCCCGTATACATTTGGTTACTTATTTAGTGTCGGTATCTACGCTGAAGCGCTTAATGAGGGAAAGAATTTTGAAAAAAGATATATTAATTTACTTCAAGATACGGGTCGTATGACTGTTGAGGATTTAGCTAAAAAACATTTAAACGTTGATCTAACTCAGAAAAATTTTTGGCAACAAGCAATGGATTTATGTATAAAAGATGTCAAGGAGTTTTTAGAGTTAACAAAGTAAAGAGGTGAGCACATGATTTGGAAAATAATTGTTGGGATTATCGTATTAATAATCATTTTAATTGGAGTTTCGATTTTTATTGGTATGCGTCGTTTTAATAAAGAGGTAGAAAAAGCTGAACCGATCGAACTTGCTAAATTAATCAAAGAAAAATCCAAAACAAGAGATGCAGCATTTTCAAGTTCTATCAATAGAAAGCCATTAATAAACTTAAACGAGAAAGAGCTTTTTCCAGTAGCTTCGATAACTCAGTTATTTATTTTAATATCTTATGCAGAAGAAGTAGTTGAAGGAAAATTGGATTCAAAAGAAATAATCAGTTTAGATAAGCTTGATCGCTACTACTTACCTAAAACAGATGGTGGAGCTCATATGGCTTGGTTAAAAGAATCAATAAAGAATCAGGCCATTACTCTTGATGATGTAGCAAAAGGGATGATTATCTATGGTTCAAATGCTAATGCAGACTATTTATTTGAGCGCCTAACCCGCTCGAGGATTGCTAAACAAGAAAAAAATCTTGGGATGACTCAAGCAATCCTTCCGATTACACCTCAATTGTATTTGCCCATCTATTTACAAGAACATGAGGGAATGTCGCAAGGTCAGGCCTATGATTATATCGAAAACTTGACAGAAGATGAGTATTCAGTATATATAATGAAGGTTTTTGATAATATTGTAGAACATCCTTTAAATAAAAGTGATAAAAAACGTGTTTTTGATAATTTATCAATGCTCTATCAGAAGCTTTGGACGACTAAGCTGTCTAAAAGTACTACAAGTGACTATGATTGGTTAATGGGACAATTAAGCCGACATACACTTTTTACAAAAGAGGTGCATGAAAAAATTGATGAACTTCTAAGCGGAAAGTTACCGGACCCTAAATTAAATCGTTATTTTCAAAAAGGTGGAACAACTGCTTATGTTATTAATTTGGCATCGTATGGTGAAACTGAAACGAATAATATCGAGTTAGTTTATTTTTTAAGAAACTTAAACACCGTTGAGCATGCTAAAATAAGACCTTTGATAGAAAAGTTTCAAATAGATTTTATGACTCGTCCTGAATTTAGAAAACAAGTTAAAGAATTATTAGACTAAAGAAAGCCGTTAGAATAACACTCTAACGGCTTTTTATTTTTTGTGAATTTTAAGTGCATAAAATTATATAAAAGTGTATAGTTATGGTATATTAATATGTGGTGTTGAATGAGCACTTAGAGAAGGACAAGCTTATGTTAAAGTGTTTAATAATATGAAAAAGAATGCTCTTAAATAGATTAGGCAGATATAACGAGATGAATAGGGTGAAGAAATTGAAGCGAAATAGCATTGTGTTTGGACTTATACTTTTTATGTTTTTTAGTTATACACCAGTTGCTTTTGCAGAAATGGCAAAAGGAGCAACTGTGGGTGGAGTAAATGTAGAAGGAAAGAAGTTTGATGAAGCGGTCCAAGCAATTGAAAATGAAATTGCGATTTGGATGAGTAGTGAAATTCTTGCAGAAGGTGAAGGGCAATCTTTTATCTTACCAACAGAGGTCTTCACATTTGATGTAAATGCATCTCTTCGAGAGTTGGAGAATAAAACGAAGCGCTCATTTAAAACTTTCTTTTTACGACCTAAAAATGTTCATGTTCCTTTACATGTTTCAGTTAATTACACTGAAGATCAATTAAAGGGATGGCCGAAACATATTGATGTTGAAGCAACGTTTAATCAGGCGCTAGAGACTGCAAAGGAATTGGGTAGTGGTCCGGTGCCGGTTGTCATTAATGAAGCCTTAAGTGAAGATTTAGAAAAGGTAAGTGAAGTTAAGTTACGCTCACCGGAAGCTTCTGAAACGGTCATTAAAATGCTCGTTAAAGAATTAAATGAAAGTCAAATAGAATCAGAAGAATTATTTTCACTTCTTGATTCGGTTAGACTCCCCAAAAAACTAACGAAATCAACCGAAGAAACAAGTTTTATTGCAACGGCATTATATCGCTTAGCGTTAGAAACAAATATAGAAATTATTGAGCGTCATGCACATCTTTATCTACCTGAGTATGCTGAAC
>JASLIE010000207.1 GCA_030152985.1 Bacillaceae bacterium | reverse complement strand
ACCATTGGATGTCCACATTTCTCACAATCAATTCCAACTGGTTCATCTTCTATTTCAATTTCTTTTATTTCGTCTTCTGCTTTTTCAAGTCGTTTACTAAAGCCTTGATAAAAATCATCAATGACTTTTACCCATTCTTCTCTTCCAGCCTCAATTTCATCTAAATCACTTTCCATTTTCACCGTGAATTCAACATCTGTTATTTCTGGAAAGTATTCAACCAACATATCGTTTACAATCTCACCAAGTTCTGTTGGGGCAAAACGACGGTCTTCAAGGCTAACATAACCTCTTCTTTGTATCGTATCAAGCGTTGGTGCATAAGTTGACGGGCGACCTATGCCTTGTTTTTCCATGGTACCTACTAAGGTAGCTTCTGTATAGCGTGGCGGAGGCTGAGTAAAGTGTTGATTTGGTTTCATCTCTTTACTTTCAACTTCCTCACCTTTTTCCATTTCAGGTAAAAACTCTTCTTTTTCTTCGTCCTCATTATCTGTACCTTCAATATAAAGCTTCATAAAACCATCAAACTTAATTTTAGAACCTGATGCTCTAAATTCAATTTTATTATTAAGTAAGTGAATTGTCATTGTATCCATGACTGCTGAAGCCATTTGGCTTGCTAAAAAACGATTATATATAAGTGTGTATAACTTATATTGATCTGAAGACAGCGCTTCTTTGATGGACTCTGGGGTAATCTTAGCACTCGTTGGACGAATAGCTTCATGTGCATCTTGTGCACCTTCTTTTGCCTTTGTTTTTTTAATTGTGCCAAGATAATCCTTTCCATAAGTTTCTAAAATATGTTGTTTCGCTTCTTCAACAGCTGTATTAGATATACGTGTTGAATCAGTTCTCATGTAAGTAATTAGCCCTGTTATTCCACCTGCTGTTTTTCCTAAATCAATTCCTTCATAAAGTTGTTGCGCGACCATCATTGTTTTACGGGCACGAAAATTCAACTTTCGTGCTGCTTCTTGTTGTAAAGATGAAGTAATAAAAGGTTTTGCTGGATTACGTCTGCGCTCACGACGATTTACTTTATCGATTTCAAATTTATTACCTTTTAACTGAGTTAATACAGTATCAACATCTTCTTTTGTGCTCAGCTCTTTCTTTTTGCCATCTATACCGTAAAACTTACCTGTAAATGCCTTTTCATCCTTAAAAAAACGTGATTCAATTGACCAATATTCTTCAGGTTTAAATGCCTTAATCTCACGCTCTCGATCTAACACCATTTTAACAGCAACCGATTGCACACGTCCTGCACTTAAACCTTTTCTAATTTTCTTCCATAAGAGTGGACTTATATTGTAGCCTACAAGACGGTCTAAAATACGCCTTGCTTGCTGAGCATCTACTAAATCATAATCAATTTTTCTTGGGTGTTTAAAAGACTCTTTGATGGCATCTTTTGTTATTTCATTAAAAACAACTCGACACTCTGATGTATCATCAACTTTTAAAGCATGTGCTAGATGCCAAGCAATAGCTTCTCCCTCTCTATCGGGGTCAGCTGCTAGATAAATATTTTCTGCTTTTTTTGCTTCTTTTCTTAATTCTTTTAAAATATCGCCTTTACCACGAATTGTAATGTACTTTGGTTCATAATTATTTTCAACATCGACACCCATTTGACTCCTTGGTAGGTCCCTTACATGTCCCATTGAGGCAAGTACCTTATAATTTCTTCCTAAATAACGTTCAATTGTTTTTGCCTTCGCAGGCGACTCTACAATCACTAAATTTTTAGCCAATTTTACTCCTCCTACTATGAGGTAACAAGTTTCTTTTTATTCTTTTAATTTATTTCTCAAATCACACTAATAGTAAGGACACATTTTCAATTTGTCAACCTATTATTATTTTTTATTTTAAAATATCTTGATAATTTACGACTAAAGGAGCTCCTTGTTGAATTAATTGATGATTACCTAAAGTTTCATTTTCTAATGGACATCCCGGCATCACATAAACATCACGCCCTTGATCTAAGGCTTGATCGACTGTAATCAGCGTTCCACTTTTAATACTTGATTCAATGACAACTGTTCCCGCACTTAATCCACTAATTATTCGATTTCTTTCTGGAAAGTGATAAGCACGTGCAGACATTTTAGGTGGATACTCCGAGATAACAAGTCCCTTTTTAATAACTTCTAAAAAAAGAGACTTGTTTTCTAGCGGGTAAAAATGTTCGAATCCCGAACCTAATACGGCAACAGTAAAACCTTTGGCATCCAATGCTTGTTTATGGGCATAAGCATCTATTCCTTTAGCGAGTCCACTGACAATAATTTTTTGGTGATTAACCAGTCCAGGTACAATTTGCTTGGTCTTTTGAAAGGCTTTTGAAGTAGGCTTTCGAGTACCGATGACACTGATGAGGTTTTTATAAGGTAGATTGATCAAATTTTTAGTCGCATATAAGACAAGCGGAGGGTCAACAATTGTTTTTAAACCTGAAGGATAGAGCGGATCTAGAAAAGTGAGGATGTGATATTTTTTACTTTCTTCATAAATCTGATAAATCAACTTATCATTTCTTAAATCTTGATGAATACTTTTCGCCTCTTGACTACTAACACCAAGACTCCTTTTAAAATCATCTAGTGTTAATTCATAAAGGTTTTCAAGTCTTGGGTATTGAAGAATAAGAGCTTTTATTCGAGAGCGACTCATATATTTAGTACGTGATAAATGAATTAACTTAAATCTAAACTTCTTCATCCATATAAACCTCCTGTAAATAAAAAGAGTAGGGAGTTTTTCCCTACTCTTTTTTGATTTAGTGCGTTTTACACTTCTTATCTAGACCACGTTCTTTTAATAAAGCTATCATTGCTTCTCCCATTTGAGCCGGTGATTCAGCAACTTTAACTCCACAAGCTTCCATGACACGTTGTTTTTCTTTAGCGGTTCCTTCACCTCCTGAGATGATTGCACCAGCATGCCCCATTCGTTTTCCTGGAGGAGCTGTTGCACCACCTATAAACCCTGCAACCGGTTTGGTCATATTTTCTTTTATCCAGTAAGCTGCCTCTTCCTCAGCCGTCCCACCTATTTCACCTATCATGACAACGGCTTCCGTTTCAGGATCCTTATTAAACTCCTTTAAAACATCAATGAATGAGGTGCCATTCACTGGATCGCCACCTATTCCTACTGCGGTTGTTTGCCCATACCCTGCTTCTGATAATTGATGGACCGCTTCATAAGTTAGTGTTCCTGAGCGTGACACGACACCGATATGACCTTTCTTATGAATATAGCCTGGCATAATTCCTATTTTAGACTCATCTGCTGTAATTACGCCCGGACAGTTCGGACCAATTAATCGTGTTTTCTTATCACTCATATATTCTTTTACTTTAATCATATCTTTAATAGGTATATGTTCCGTGATACATATTGTTAAATCTAACTCGGCGTCTGTTGCTTCCATAATTGCATCTGCAGCAAATGCAGCAGGCACATAAATAATTGAAACTGTTGCATTTGTTGCTTGAACAGCTTCTTCAACTGTATCAAAAACCGGAACACCCAAGACTTCAGTCCCGCCACGTCCTGGCGTAACACCACCAACTATCTTTGTTCCGTATTTTAGCATTTCTCTTGTATGGTCCATTCCAGCAGATCCTGTAATCCCTTGAACAATGACTAATGTATCTTTATTTACATATATACTCATTTAATTCGTCCTTTCCCTTTATTATTTTACCATCTCGACAATTTTATTCGCGCCGTCACGCATTGAATCTGCTGCCGTAATATTAAGTCCTGAATCATTTAGCATTTTTTTCCCTAAATCAACATTAGTTCCTTCTAAACGAACAACAAGAGGAATGTCTAATTCAAATTGTTTCGTCGCTTGAATAATTCCTTCGGCTATATAATCACACTTCATTATTCCACCGAAAACGTTTACAAAAATACCATCAACTTCTTCATCAGATAAGATGATTTTAAATGCCTCAGCTACTTTTTCAGGAGTTGCATCTCCACCAACATCTAAGAAGTTTGCCGGATTTCCACCATGATATTTAATAATATCCATTGTTGACATTGCTAATCCTGCTCCATTAACCATACAACCAATATTTCCATCTAACTGAATGTAACTTAAATCGTATTTTGAAGCTTCAATTTCATTCCTATTTTCTTCATCTAAATCACGTAACTCTAAAATGTCTTTTTGTCGATGAAGTGCATTTCCATCAAAATTCATTTTAGCATCTAAGGCAATCACTTGATCATCTTTAGTTGTAACAAGTGGATTAATTTCTGCAATCATGCAATCCTTTTCATCATATGCTTGATACAAATTCATAATTAAATTAGCTATTTGATTAATTAAATGTTTAGGCATATTTAAATTAAAGGCCATTCTTCTCGCTTGAAAAGCTTGTAATCCAACAGTTGGATCAATTTCCTCTTTAAATATTTTCTCAGGAGATTCTTTTGCAACTTCTTCAATCTCCATGCCGCCTTCTTCAGATC
>JASLIE010000101.1 GCA_030152985.1 Bacillaceae bacterium | reverse complement strand
TATTATTGGTTGCTCGCATAACCTCATATACATAAAGCTGATGTTCCGTTAAAAAATAATTTTTATATTCACGAAAAAACCTAATGAAATCATTTGTGATATTAAAATCAGTATCATCTTCATCAATCTGAGCATGTATATTAGATTCGCTGCTGAGCAATTCAATCAAATAACTCTCTTCCTCGTCTGCTCCACTTTGTAAAGTATCTGTACTTTCATCGCCCAAAGAAATATACTCATAGAATCGTTCGTTATCTACTTTACGAGTGCGAACTTGTACACCTTGCATAAGGTTGCTATATTTTATTTGTTCAATACTTACAGCTTTAATCAAACTTGCATACAGCTTTTTAATCTCTTGTTCATCGTTACTATCAATTAACTGCCAATCCAATGAAGTATTTTTTAGCACCATATCTTGTACAATTACACCTGCTTGAGCCATAAACTCATTCAAGTGTAAACGTCTGTATGGTCTATATTTCTTGTTCCAATGAGAATGAAGCCATGTATTAAACTGTTCATTTGTACACTCTAGTTTTGAACTAATAGCACCATCAAGCATATATGGGCGCAAACTCCATAGATTTTCTAAAAACTTTCTTTTTTCTTCCTCGTATTCAATAACAAAACTTTGAACAAGATCCCCTTTGTTGTAGACTTCCTTTTCTTCAACTTGAACAATTCTAAGCTCAGGTGTAGCAATTGGCTTATCTTTGAGTACGCTAACAACTCTTTCTTTTTTTGCTTTAGGCTTATTAATCGTACCTTTGACAGCTGCACTGATTTGTTTTCGATTAACACCGATTAATTCTTCTAATTTTGTGAAGCTAATACCCAACTTTTTATGAAGAACTTTTATTTTTTCAATATTTTCTTTGTTCCATTCAACTTTACCTAAACCTTTGAAATACTCAATTAATCCTTTTGTTTCAGTATCATATTCTTCCTTAATTAGATTACCTTGCTCATCAATCTGAACGTGTTTCCATGTTGCGCCACGTGAAATATCACTGATTGTAATAGGACTAACGTTGAACTGTTTAGCAATCTGTTGTTGTGTCACCTCCTGCCTTAGAAGGCGCTTAATCTCAACAACATCATCTATATTAAGTCGTCCTCTTTTTTTACTCATTTTGTCTAGCTCCTTCTAAATTGCTTTATTTGCTTTCGTTCCATTCGGAAGTACATAACTAACTTTAAAACCTTTATTTTCTTCAATTTCTTTTTTTGTTTCTTGTAAAAGTTCTTTTGTTGGTTCGATTACATTGTTTAAAAAATCCAATCGCTGAGCAATGTGAAAGTAAATAGCGTAAAGACTTTGCTTTTGGAGATATTTCTTTCTACGATTATTTTTTTTATCTTGTTTAAACAAATAAACACCAACAACATCTTGTTGAACAACACTATCTGTTTTTTCATAGATAATTTTTTGAATTGTTTTATCGTCAATATTTTTAATGATCCAATCGCTTAAAGCTCTATCATTGCCACTATCAACTAATAACATTGCTTGCTCCAAAAATGCACGTTCTCGCATGGCATCCAACTGTGCAAACGTATATGTTAAATCGCCATACTCTTTGTAATACTCAAGTTCGCTGATTGTCTTGAGCTGCTCATTATAATTCTCAATCGAACGATTGCTATATAAGCGTAACTCTTTTAATTTCTTCTTTTTTAAACGAACTAGTTCTTTGTTTTTTTCTTTGATAATTTCGTTCATTAGTTCATTCAAAAACTTATGTTGCTGTCCGATTGATACACCTTGTTGTTTTAAGCTATCTTCAATCAACTCGCCTGCATAGTAGTTTTTAATATTGTCATAATATTCGATGAATTTAGGAGTTAAAACAGCTTTCTTTTTGTTCTTTTGCAATTCTTTCTGCTCGTTGTAGAACGATTCCCACCACAATTTAAAATGTGGCTTTACATAATCATCATACGATTGATACATTGCATTATCGTCACTTAACTCAATTGGTGCTGTATCTTCATCAGTTTTGAGTAAATCATCAAGGCTTACAAAATCAATCTTTTCAACTTCATTTCCATTTTGGACTTCTTGATTTAAAAATTGAATATCATTGATTAATGCCCATTCCACCATTGATAAGCCACTCCTATTCGCTTGAACTAAGTAGCCATGAATCAAATTATTTTCATCAGATCCTTGTTCGTTTAATTTATCCCAATCAAAATTTTTATTTTTTGGTTTATATTCCATCACATAGTGAGCAACAGCCCCCATGTAAGACTCGCTAAATGCTTTATAATCGTTATTAAAATGTTGTTTAAACTTGTTCCAGCTTTTAGCCATTGCTGATTTACTTTTATCTGAACTAGCTGTAATAATCGTATCAACAAGTGCATTATATAGACGGTTGTCGCCTTCTTTGATGATTTCGTACTCAAAATATTTATCTAAAAATTGCTGTTTATTTATAATTTCGTTCATTTTAATTTCCCCTTTTAATTTTTGCTATGGCTATTGCCACTACTAATATATAAGTTACATTTTTTGACATTCTGTTCATAAAAAAGAAACTATTGCTCGATGGATTACTATGTTTATCACAACGGAAATAGTTACTTGTCTATAATTGATATTTAATTGTTTTTACTTTAACCATTAAAAAACTCGAACAGTTCATTTTGATTTTGTTTTTTATCTCGAATGTAATCCAATAACAGATGAGAATGGGCTTTTTCTCGTTTAATTAATGCGTTCGCTGCCGAACTAAGCTCAACGCTAAATAGATTATCCTCATTGATTTCTTCTGTTGAATCAACAGATCCTAACTCTTCTTTATCATCTGCGAACAACTCTACATTTAACAACTCTTTTTTATAATCTTCCATTTCTGCATTAACTCCTTGCATAACATTTAATTTATACATTTTAATTTTGTTTTTAACATCCTTTTGAGCGTTGAAAATGCGCTCTTTACGTCCATCAGCATTGATAAACAAGCCATTTTCCATTTCTTTTGTTAGCAAATAGTCCTCAAAATTTGCAACAAACTCCATTAAATCCTGTTCAAATGCTTCCATATGTTTAATGTCTACTTTGCCTAACAAAACAGTCGCTACCAAATATGGAAAACGCTTCTTAAAATCTGATTGTTTGTGTAGGTTTTGCGCTGATTTTGATTTAGAATTAAAATGTCTTCTATACATATCATCAATCATATAATTTGCTAAGATTTCTTTACCTGTGTACTTATCACCATTGATAAATTCCTTTTGAGCTTCTTCTGACACTTCTATTATTTGGATAGACTCAAACACTCTTTCAACGTTAAAACGCTCTACAAGCTTTCCTGTGACGTTATTGTAAACTTGCTCAAAATATACCCACTCATCTTTACCTTTGAGTTCATCAGATTTTTGAATGAAGTTGAGCCACTCTATCGAACGATTAGCATACTCAGCTGCTGTAAGACCATATTCATCTAAAAGCTCTTTTAAGTACTCTCTAACTGCCTCAAACGTTTCTTTGTCCACTGTTACATAATTATCATCAAGCACACCTGTGTATACTGTTTCTATTTTAATAAAGCCTTTTTGGACACCAATTTTAAAAACATTAGATACCATATTTTTAGCTCTAACATTGTAGCGTTCAGCAAAGTTTTTCGCAATGTCGATAGTACGAAACCATTGAAATCTAGGCATTGGATTAATCATTTCATCTTTTGTGATTACATCATTTGTATGTTTCATTAAAAATGTCTGCTCTAATGTGCGAACTAATGACTGTACTTCTTTTGAGTGTTCGCTCATGGGAATCAATTTAGCGCCTAAGACCTCAGCCCATTTTGATAATGTCATTGGTTTATTAATTAGGTTATCTGCTACAATGATCCCCACTGCGTTATCATGGAAGATATGTTGTTCAGTTGCGTATTCTCTGCCATTATCAGCACGTCCATCTTCACGTT
>JASLIE010000105.1 GCA_030152985.1 Bacillaceae bacterium | reverse complement strand
ATTAGCATTGATACTAATATCAGTGATATGAGCATAGCCCTCATAATGTACAAGTGTTTCAGGTTGTTTAATTGTTTCATCATCTGAACAAGCTTGCTCATGTGTTGTTTTTTGGTAAACGAACTTAATCAAGACTGGCTTTCTTAATTGGTAATGGTGCATTAGATAATCAAAGCTATCATCATTAAATGATAATAATTGTTCAGCCGAAATGCCCCATGTATGAGTGCTTAAAATATTAAAAGCATGTCCACCTGCTGATAACTGAGTGTTACCAACTGACATTGCAATACTTGCGCCTTTTTGACCTGCAATTTTAACATTTTCTTGTTTACCAAACTCTTCATGAATAGCATACAACACAAAATCAATTCCACGTGCTGTTGTCATAATAATTCAACTCCTTTAGATTATGGAGTTTCCGTTTCTTCAGGAACGATTGCTTCAGGTTTGCCATGCTCATCATAGGCAACTTCACATGTTTCAGCATCGACAATTGGATTCTCTTCAGGCTTCTGTGTTACTCGACATAATGGTCCTTGTCCTTTAAGTGTAAAATCAAACTGTGCAATATCCTTTACACCAAAAGAATAGTCTAAGTTTTCAATATAAGCTTTTCCAATCCATTTTGAATTAGAAGGAGTACGTAATTGTACATCAACTAATTGACTGTTCATAAAAGCATCTTCCAAAATTTCATGACCCGTGTCAAAAGCTAAAAAAGCAGATGAACTGATTTCCCACGACTTCCCTGCTGGCATATCACTCGCCCAACCGCTATGATCCTTTGAAGTTGTGTCTACCATTTCAGCACCGAAACTTAATGAAGCATCTGTTTGCCCACCGATTCGAGTTTGTACACCGTTTTTGTCAGCTGCGTAAAGTACGAAACTTACACCTTGCATGTTTTTACTCATTATATATAACCTCTTTCAATTTTTAATTTTTAGTTAGTGCAACTTCAAACTGTAAGACAGCGTGATAGATTGCACTGTTGTTGTTGTTTGGCTCGCTCAATGTGAGCAAGTTCGTTAAATGTATGTAATCGACTTGGAAGCCTTCTACATTATTCAACTTTTTAATCTTATTTTTAATCTCATGATTTAATTGTTTAATTTCAAATGGCGTTTCTTCAAGTGTGAAAGCATGAATTGTAATATCATGTGTTGTTCTGCAATCTGTTTTTGTATCAGCATCAAGCTCAATTTCTGCACCGATTTCTACAAATGGAAAATCAGGCTCAGTTGGCTTAAAGTCATACACATCAACATCTAACTCTTTTAACACTTGATAGATTCTTTTGTTTAACTCAATTGATGGAATCATTTAACCACCTCACCTAGTGCATTTTTAATATCAGACTTGAACCCTTCAGATGCTTTTTTAAAGGCTGGAAATAGAAAAGGCTGTGCGCCTTGTCTAACAGTTCCATACTCTACGAATAGACCGTACTCAACATTTACTGAAGTTTCGCCTGTTGTACCTTTTGAATTAGATTTAATATCAGAAGTTATTGAACGTCTTAAATGACCTGTGTCAACAGGAGCTAGATTCTTTGCATTGGCTTCCATTTCCATTGTTCGTTGCGTTACAATTTGACTTGTTTTCTGTTCCAACTCTTTAGGCATCATTCCAACTTTAGTGATGAATTGGTCTAAACCTTTGAACTCTACTTTCATTTGAGCACCTCTTCAACAAGAAAAATCTGATACTTTAAATCAACTGTTTCAGTAATTTTATATCGCTTGTTACCATCATAAAAATGAGTACCTTTATCAAAATCAACCTTTGTTTTGGTAACAACTCGAAAAGGTTTATCCATAAAAATACCAAACTCTCTTAGAACATTTTCACGTTTTAATGGAAGTATAAAAGCATCAAAAGTTTGAATTGTTTTCCAATCTTTAATCGGTCTACCCATTTGATTTGTGCCTACTTCTTCATAATTTTGAAGCTGTAATGTTGTGTTATATCGCATAGTCAAAACACCTTAAAAAAGGAATCGCCTGAAACAGTTCCATTTTTACTATTTAAGTAGTTTTTCAAATGTGGAAGCATAATTGAATCAAATAAATCATCAATAAATGTATTGCTGATAATATCAACTTTTTCTTGTTTTAAACCTTCTGATCCTAGTTGGTTAAATCGTGCAACTACTAACTCAACCAAAGCGAACTCTAATTCAATTGGAAGCTCCTGAAAGCCACCTACATTATTAGTTGCTTGAGTATACATTTCAATAAAGTCGTTTAAAACTTCATCTTTTGTTTTATCTGTAATATTTAAAATACGTTTAATTTTTTGTAATAACATAAAAACACCTACTTCTTTAATGATGCAAGGGCATGTGTTATGTGCCCTTGCTGCAGAGGAATATGTTTAAACCTTGATAAGTATGGTGAACTGTCATAGGCTGTTAGCCTACTCAAGCCCATATATAGAGGGCATAAAACAACTATTGCCCTCTGATAATAAAAGGAGAAAACTAAAAATGGAAAGGAGCTATTAAGCCCCTTTATATATTATTTTGTTTCAGGAACAATTTTGATTTTAACTGCGCCTTGTTCGTCTGTTAATGCAACAGCACCATAAACACGACCGTTTAAGATAACAGTATCTGTTTCAATGTCTGCTTGCTCTTTAACTGTAACGTCTTGAGAAAGACCTAATGATAAAGCATCAGCGTTGATTAAGTATGCTTCACCTTTTTTAACTCGTGCTGATACTACAACATGAGCATTGTAAATCATACCTGCTGATGTTACTAACTCAGATTGGACGTTCGCTAAAGATGTATCATTGCGTAATGCTTCAGCATCTTCAGGTGAAACGAGTAAATACTTTTGAGTATCTAAATCGTCACCGAATTTTACTAATGCCATTGAAACAGCATCTTTATCAACACGTGGAGCTGTAACTGTCATAGGAGCTTTAATTTTAGCTAACTCAGCGTATAAAGCGTTTTCTA
>JASLIE010000046.1 GCA_030152985.1 Bacillaceae bacterium | reverse complement strand
ATTCCTTTACACTTTATTATTAAAGGCTTAACACCTGTTTGGTTTTTAATTATATTTACCTTTATTTTGCACTTAATCGTCACACGTGACGGGGAAGTGGTCTTTCAGATTTTATCGTGGAAGATTTATTCAGGTGGAATTAAACAGGGACTGATGATTTCACTGAGATTTGCCTTGCTTATTTTAATGACGTCCTTACTTACTTTAACGACGACACCACTTGAAATTACGGATGCCATTGAGGTCTTACTGGCTCCACTCAATAGGGTGAAGTTTCCCGTGCATGAACTTGCTTTAATGATGTCAATCTCACTTCGCTTTATTCCGACACTCATGCAAGAAACAGATAAGATTTCAAAAGCACAGGCAGCGCGAGGTGTTGATTTTAGGACAGGACCTGTTAAAGACCGAATTAAAGCTGTTGTGCCACTTTTAATCCCACTCTTTGTCAGTGCCTTTAAACGTGCTGAAGAGCTGGCTATGGCCATGGAGTCCCGTGGCTATCAAGGGGGCGAGGGCAGGTCGAAATTACGCGAACTTAAATATGAAAAACGTGACGCCTGGATTGGCCTACTCTTTATCTGTGTCACGATTGCTTTATTTCTCTTAAGGAGCTATGGCTAATGTATCCAGTTAGAAAATATAAGGTTAAGTGTGTGATCAGTTATGATGGTACACACTTTCACGGCTACCAAAAACAAGTAAATAAACGCACCGTTCAAAGTGAACTCGAAAAAACCTTGGCACAAATTTACCCACAAGAAAAAGCAAAGCTCTTTTGCTCTGGACGAACTGATGCAGGTGTCCACGCCAAAGGGCAAGTTGTTCATTATGAAACGGATATTCAGATCCCTAAAGAAAGACTCTTAACTGTCTTTAATCATCAACTAGCAAAAGATATCTATGTTCAGTCGCTTGATTATGTTGACTTAGACTTTCACGCAAGATATTCAGCGACTGAAAAGCATTATAAATACCGGATTATGAATACAGATAAACGCGATGTCTTTGATCAAGATTACGCCTATTACTATCCTTATCCACTTGATTTAGCAGCGATGCAAGCAGCTTGTCCTTACTTTGTCGGACGGCATGACTTTACGACATTCTCATCTGCACGGTCAACCGCAAAAGGAAGCAAGGAGAGGTATTTAAGTGAGGTCAGTTTAACAAAAGATGAAGAGGCCTACATACTGACGCTTAAAGGAAATGGCTTTTTATATCATATGGCACGAATCATAGCTGGCGTGATTTTAGATTGTGGACGTGGCCGGCTAGCGCCTGATGAAATTCCGCATTTATTCGAGGCAAAAAACCGCCAAGCTGTCGGACGTACCCTACCTGCATGTGGGCTTTATTTATGGGATGTTAAATATGAGGAAAGATAAAGAAAATGCTTGACTTTAAAGGTTAAAATCATGTATTATGGACTATGGCTATTTGTTTATAATCCATAATTAGCCCCGGAATCTAATTGTGATGATATATAACAAAATCGAAAATTTAAAAAGTAAGTAATTTGGAGGGAAAAAAATGCGTACAACTCATATGGCTAATGAAAACACAGTCGAACGTAAATGGTTAGTTGTTGATGCAGAAGGTGAACGTTTAGGACGTTTAGCAAGTGAAATCTCAAGTATTTTACGCGGTAAACATAAACCTACTTATACACCGCATGTTGATACAGGTGATCACGTTATCGTTATTAACGCTGAAAAGATAGAATTAACAGGTTCAAAATTAGAAAACAAAATGTATTACCGTCATTCAGGATTCCCAGGTGGAATTAAAGAACGTAATGCAGCAGAAATGAGAGAACACCATCCGGAAAGCATGCTTGAAATTGCAGTTAAAGGAATGCTTCCAAAAGGTCCACTCGGACGTCAGATGGCTAAGAAATTACACGTATACAGAGGTTCAGAACATAAGAACCAAGCACAAAAACCAGAAGTCTACGAACTTCGCGGATAATAAAGGGAGGTTTAACTATTGGAACAAGTACAATATTATGGTACAGGTCGTCGTAAAACATCAACAGCACGTGTACGTTTAGTACCAGGAACTGGACGTGTCGTTGTTAACAATCGTGATGCGGAAGATTACTTCCCATATGAAACACAACGTTTACTCTTAAAACAACCACTGATTACAACTGAAACAGAAGGGACTTATGATGTTTTAGTAAATGTTAACGGTGGAGGATTTACAGGACAAGCAGGTGCAATTCGTCATGGGATTTCACGTGCACTTTTAGAAGTAGATCCTGACTATCGTTCAGCACTTAAATCAGAAGGCTTCTTAACACGTGACTCAAGAATGAAAGAGCGTAAGAAACCAGGTTTCCGCTCAGCACGTCGTAAAGGACAATTCTCAAAGCGTTAATAAGCTTGTTATATCAAGGTTTAAAGCACTTCTTAGAGGGAACTCTAGGAGTGCTTTTTTTGTTGTTGCTTTGCTTTTTGGGGGGATGAATTTGTTAAAATAACACCTTAAAACCCTT
>JASLIE010000040.1 GCA_030152985.1 Bacillaceae bacterium | reverse complement strand
CACTGATAAAACTACCTAGTAGAGTCCCCATCGGAAGTTGAGATAAGGCGCCTAGACTCGCTCCAATAAGACCGACAATTAAAACCATTAATTTACGCATAACGGTGAATCACCCACTTAAAAAACAGCATAATAAAAATGACACGAAGTAAATGAAAGGTCACGGTCACATAAGCCGGACTCTCTGTTGCCTCTGAAAGAGCAAGCATCTCAGCAAAGCCCCCCGGAGCAGTCGCAATCATACCCGTCACTTCAGAAAAAAGACCGATACGAAAGAATATGTGCCCTAAACTCACTGCAATTAAAACATTTCCAAAACCAAGTAAAATAAACCAAAACACATAAGACTTAGGCATCTTGAGCACTGATCTATCAAATAAAAGACCCAGCGTTATACCCAACATTATCTTAGCCAAGACATTCAGACCGGTAAATACCTGTGTAAACTCATAAATACTCGAATTAACAATGGCAACTGCCATAAGGGCACCTAATAAAGCACCCGCTGGTAAACGGAGGAGTAAGCCGATTTGACTACCTAGATATGCAATTAAAAGAAATAAAAGTGTCTGCATGTAAATCACTCCTTATTCAAACTAAAAAGGTCATACAATTGTATGACCTTTTCTTAAAACGCCTCTGAAACAGCACCTGTTTTCTTATCTACTTGATACCAACCCAGGGTTGCCGTGTGGCTATCATTTCCTTCACCAACGACTTCAAAATACTGAAAAACATACTTCCCGTCTGCTTCATGATCATAATTTAATTTTAAACCACTCTTCGAATCAAAATCAACAAAGTCACGTACTTTTGCTTCTGCCTCATCAATTGTTAATTCTTTTGGACTTGAAGGTTTTTCTTCATTTTTATCCTTTGATTTATCAGTCGTATCTTCCTTCTTATCTGTTGATTGATCTGTGTGCTTACCTGTCTCTTCTGAATCTGTCTTTGAATCAGAAGCCTTGTCTTCTTCTTTTTTGTCTGTTGCTTCTTTTTCTGTTTCTATTTCTGGCAGGACTTCTCCTGCTTCAGTTAAACGCTTCTCTGCTTCTTCTAACCCCTTTTCAAGATTTTCTCTTTGAGCATCCGAAAGGTAGTCTAAATCTAAAATAATATAAAGGAGCTCAAAGTAAAATGGATCTGGCAGCTGAGTCTCATCTTCTGGGTCAAAATAATCTTTTAAGGCTTCGATTAATAGATCAATCGTCTTTTGCTGAGCAGCAGCTTCTTGAACAATGGCTTCTGAGTCAGATAAAATAAAACGAACTAGACCGTAAGGCTTTTTTGAAAATAAATCATCATATAAAGCAATTGCATCATCATAAGCTTGATCTTTCACATATGTATTAATCTCTTCTGCTGTACTGATTGATTCGATGTAGTCAATGACTTCTTCACGTGCATCAACCTCTTTTGCCTCTTCAAACTTTTCAAGTGCTAAGGCTGTTTCCTCATTTTGTAGTGCTTTGATTCCTGCTTCAAAGGCTTTTTCATATTTTGCATCTGTCCCACACGCCGTTATAATAACTGTCATTAAAGCAAGTAAAATAATAGCTAAACTTCTTTTCAATCGACTTCACTCCTTTAATCTTAGTTTACCATTTTTTAGCCATATAAACACCTTTAATTCATTTTTTCGACACAGCTATCTGTTTAAGTCATGATACAATAGAAGTAGATAAAGGAGCATGCTCATGAATATATTTATTTTAATCTTGGCACCGGTAGCCTTAATATTTTTAGCAATTGGCATTACTAAATCCATTATTGAACTCAGAAGAGACGACATTGTAAAAAAACGGACAGGCATTTACCTCGCCTTAGGTATCTTGCTTTCATTTGGAAGCTTATTTTTACTCCAATTTCAACAATAAAGTAGGGATCTAAATCTATGACAAAAAATCGAATTTCACTTATTGCGCTTAGCTTAATTTTAATCAGTCTGATTTTAAATAACAGTCAGGCAAGTGAAGCAATTAAAGATGGCTTCAACACTTTTACCTTACTTGTCTTTGTTATTTTAATTATCTTGCTCATCCGGATTTCAATTAAAGGTAAAAAACAATGAAGAAACATTTACTGATCTTGCTGTCCCTTTTTATGCTTTTTGCCTGTAGTCAGGCAGCTGAATACGATCAATTAATGCGTTCAGGGCTTGAGGCACTTGAAAACAAAGACGTCGAAACAGCTGAAGACTATTTCAAAGAAGCAAAAGAACACTCAAACAGCTTTGAACCTGAGCACTACCTTGAGCTGATCACGCTAGCCAATAATTTTAATAGTCAAATGCAAGAAGCTGCGACTGAACAAGCACAACTCACTTTAAATAACTTAATGATGAAGGATAAGCATGAAGTTGTTGATTTTTTAATTAAGGAAAATAAAGAAAAACTCATCAATCAAAAAAGCGACTGAAATCAGTCGCTTTTGCGTATTTAACTTGTTTTCCAGGCGCTAAGTGGAGGTCAGATGCCTTACCTGCCTTTAGAATGAAACTATCAATTTCACTTGGATATTGCTGCCTGAGTCCCTTTGCTGCCTCAATGACGGCGTCTAAATCAACACCCGTCTCAATGCCCATCTCCATGAATCCATGAACCAAGTCTTCAGTCGCAATATTTCCACTCGCATTCGGTGCGTAAGGGCAGCCACCCAGCCCGCCTGCTGCACTGTCAAAGTCACGAATCCCTTCTTCATAGCCTGCTACTGC
>JASLIE010000022.1 GCA_030152985.1 Bacillaceae bacterium | reverse complement strand
CATCTAAATTTAAAATTAAATATTCAAGTTGTTTTTTTTCATCTTCATTTAATTCAAGCCACTTAATTTGATCAAGGAGCTTAGTTCTTTCGCATCTCACTTCGCTTGTTGAAACAAACTGTTCAAAGTTAAAGTCAGTCTGATTATTTGTTTTCAATTCAAATAAGGGATGTTCAAGTGCTTCTTGGCGTAGAAACTCGAATAATTCATCATTTGAGTAACGTAAAAGCTCAATCGATTGTTGTAAGCTTTGTGTCATATTCAAATTGAGCGCTTGACTTTGATTTAATTGAATCTTCATTTTACCCCTCCTTGTAAGCGTATACATTTTGGTCCAAACTTATTTAATTAAACGACTTATTTCACGAAAGTGTTCATATTCTGCAGTCTCCATTAGCTCAAACAAGGCCATCTCTACCGAAGTGCTTGTTGCACCAAGCTGATTTAACTTCTTGATTCCTATTTGCTTATTTTCTTTTGTACGTGAGGACACTGCATCTTCAACAATCTGAACAGCATAATCAGCCGCAAGTAAATCTTTGCCTGTTTGATAAACACAAACATGTGATTCAATGCCTGTTAAAAGAATGTTTTTTCTGTTCAATGAATCAAGATAGCTTTTAAATGCTTTGTTTTTATAAGCACTAAAACTTATTTTTTCAAAATAGGCTTCGTCTTTTAGATATCTGCTTAACACTTCTTGTGTCGGGCCCAGTCCCTTTGGATACTGCTCAAGCCAAATAATAGGTATACCCAATCTCTGAGTGGCTTTTATTAAAAGCTCAATGTTTTCAAGGAGCTTATCACTTCCGTAAATAATCTCAGCCAGTTTCCCCTGAACGTCAACAAGCAACACTACTGTATTATCTTTCAAAGCATCAACCCCTCCTTAGAATACTTACCACTTATTATATAGCATGCATAACTTTTATGCTATAAAGTAAAAAAAGCTTACACTTAGGGATTTGACTCCCTAGGTGTAGAGCTTTATTTTTGTTCCTTTAATAAATCACGAATTTCAGTTAATAAGGCCTCTTGCGGGTCGATCTCTTCCTCTTCTTCAACACCAACGTCTTTCTTTAAAATCAAGCGTAAGACTAAGAAGATTGATCCTGCAATAATCAAGAAGTTAACAATTGTTTGTATAAATTGTCCATATGCAATCGATGCATCACCGACCATAATTGAAAGACTTGAAAAATCAATTCCTCCCATTAACGTTCCGACAAGTGGCATGATAATGTCATCAACTAATGAATTAACGATTTCACCAAATGCAAAACCGAAGATAACAGCAACTGCCATATCGATTAAATTCCCTTGGAATGCAAAGTTCTTAAACTCTTTCCACATTCACACTCTCTCCTTTTCCTAAAAAAATATATAAATAACTTCTTAAACGATTTTATACTTTTCTGTACAGATTTACAACTTTTAACTATCCAAAAACTGTTATATAACAACCTTGTTATTTTTCCTCCTTATGTTATAATAGAGTTAATTAAATAACTCACGTTTTTAGACAGTTCAACTCACTCTCGTGAGCATAACTGTCCTTTACCCGTGCAAAAAATTATAGAGAATGGGGTTTTTTCATTTGTTTAAAGACAATCGTTTTAAAGGACTTACAACAAACGATCTGAAAAACGACCTTATTGCCGGGATCACTGTTGGGGTTGTTGCTATTCCTTTGGCAATGGCATTTGCAATTGCTTCAGGTGTTAAACCTGAATATGGAATTTATACAACCATCATTGCCGGGTTAATCGTTGCTTTAATCGGAGGCTCACGATTTCAAATCGCTGGTCCAACAGGTGCCTTTATTCCTATTTTACTTGCGATCGTCTTGCAATATGGTTATGAAGATTTATTAATCGCCGGGTTTTTAGCAGGTGTTATTCTTGTTTTGATGAGCATCTTTAAGTTTGGAAGCTTAATTACCTATATCCCAAGGTCAGTTACGATCGGATTTACCTCGGGAATTGCCGTCATTATTTTCACCGGACAAATTGAAAACTTTCTTGGCATTGAAGGTGTTGAGAAAAAAGAATACTTTCATGAAAACATGTTAGAAATAATAAATAATATTGGGACAATAAACTTTTACAGCATACTTATTGCACTTGTTGGTTTTGCTACAATTATTTTTATTCCTAAGTTTTTTCCAAAAGTTCCTGTTCTTTTAGTAGCTCTTATTTTCCCTACTATTATAAGCATTGTATTTTTTCCCGAAAAAACAGCGACAATTGGCTCTGCTTTCGGAGGTATTTCACAATCACTTCCTTCATTTAACTTTCCTAATATCACTTGGGAGAAGCTTCTTTATTTATGGCAACCTGCCTTTGTCATCGCCATGCTTGGCGGAATTGAATCACTTCTTTCAGCTGTAGTTGCAGACGGAATGACTGGAAAACAACATAATTCCAATAAAGAACTTTTCGGACAAGGTGTAGCGAATATGGTCACACCTTTATTCGGCGGAATACCTGCAACAGGTGCAATTGCACGTACTGCAACAAATATAAATAGTGGTGCAGTGAGTCCTTGGTCTGGTATTTTCCAAAGTGCCTTCGTCTTACTTACACTACTTTTATTTGCACCTTATGCATCATATGTTCCACTTGCAAGTATGGCACCTATTTTAATGGTCGTTGCCTATAACATGAGTGAGATGAAGTCATTTGCCCATATTGTCAAACTACGAACAGGTGATTCGCTCGTTTTAGTTACGACTTTTTTACTGACAGTATTCGTAAACTTAACAGTTGCTGTTCCTGTCGGACTCTTACTTGCTATGGTTTCTTTTGTTAAACGAATCAGTTCAGTACTTGAGGTTGAAAATATTGAGCCTGATCAAAAAAGTCCAAGTCAGGTTGAACTAAATGAAAAGATTAAACGCTGTCCGCAAATCTCAAGCTTTACAATTCGTGGACCACTGTTTTTTGGAGCAGCTGATCGCTTCGAAACGACACTTACACGATCAATTAATGAACGGCCTTCTGTTTTAATTCTTAAAATGAAGCATGTTTCTATGATTGATGCAACAGGTGAGGCTAACCTGTCAGCTTTGATTAAGGACTTCGTTAATGGAGGCGGAACTATTTTAATTTCCGAACTTCCAGATGAACCACTAAATATGCTTAAAACAAGTGGTTTATATGCTAATATTGGGGGGAAATACTTCTTCTCAAGTACAACAGACGCTATTGACTATGCACTTGATCTTGTCCAGCCTAAAAAATGTTCTATCTGTTCACGTGTCGGTGCAGAATCATGTCAAGTATTTGAAAAAAGTGAATAAAACAAAAGACTTCGGCTTAATCCGAAGTCTTTTTTAAATTGACCTATTTCATGTATAATTACTAATAAGGAGGCAGATTTATGCACAGTTCGATTAAAAAAATCATCTTGCACCGGGTTAATATGACCTTAAAAAATCCATTTCACACAAGCTTTGGTACAGTTCAGTCGAAAGACTTTTTTATCACTGAAGTCATCGATCATAATGGTTTAAGCGGATTTGGTGAGTCAGTAGCCTTCACAACACCTTGGTATACCGAAGAAACAACAGAAACTGTTTTTCATGTACTCAATGACTTCCTTATCCCACTCACACTCTCAAATTCATTTAATCATCCTAAGGAGCTGAATTCAATCTACGCACAAGTAAGAGGTAATACAATGGCGAAATCAGCAATTGAAGGGGCTATATGGGACCTTTACGCTAAGCAGCTTGAACTTCCGCTCTACAAAGTAATCGGTGGAATCAGGGATAAAATTGACGTAGGAATTAGCCTGGGTATTGAAGAAAACATCAATGATTTATTAGATAAAATAAAACATTATATAGATCAAGGATTTAAACGCGTTAAAATTAAAATTAAAAAAAATAAAGACTTAAGCGTCATAAAAGAAGTTAGAAAAAAGTTTCCAAACTTAAAGTTAATGGTCGATGGTAATTCCGCCTACACACTTAATGATATAGAGCAGTTAAAAGAATTTGACGCGCATCACCTCATGATGATCGAACAACCACTCGCACAAAATGACATTATTGATCACGCAAATCTTCAAGCAAAAATCAAGACTCCTATTTGTCTTGATGAGAGTATTTATTCACTTAAAGACGCGCAAACAGCAATTCAGTTAAAGAGCTGTGAAATCATTAACATTAAAGTCGGACGGGTTGGGGGCATCACTGAAGCAATCAAAATTCATGACTACTGTTTAGAAAATAAGATTCCGGTTTGGTCGGGTGGTATGCTAGAATCTGGAATTGGTCGTGCTCATAACATTGCAATTTCAACCTTACCACAGTTTACTCTTCCTGCTGATTTAGCTGCTTCCAATCATTACTGGGAAAGAGATCTGATTATTCCTGAAGTTAAAGTCTTTTCTGGTGAGGTTAAATTATCTGAGAAGGCTGGAATCGGTTATGAAATAGACCGGGAAGCCTTAGAACAATTTAGAAGCAATAAATACGAATATATAAAATAATTAAAAAGCATCTTTTTCAGAAATTAATCTGAGAAAAGATGCTTTTATTGTGACAACTTAATTCATTACTCTGCACCAATTCCAGTATGTGAGCGAACTGACATTTCTGCAAACATCTTGTCGCGATCTTCTGGCTTCGTCATGAGGGAAACAATCACTGCCGCTAAAAATCCTAATGGAATTGATACAATTCCAGGGTTAGCTAACGGGAATATAGGATTGTCTGTCATGATTGCTGGTCCGATTAAAATGAGTAAAATTGTAACTGATGTTCCAGTCACCATCGCTGCAACAGCACCTGGTGTGTTAAAGCGCTTCCAATAGATTGAAAAAATGATAACTGGTAAGTTAGAACTTGCACCAACAGCAAACGCATAAGTAACAAGTTGGGCGACGTTAAAATCTTTAGCAAGAATCCCTAAAATAATTGAGCTTACACCAATCACAATTGCAGTGATACGTGCGACTTTAAATTGTTTCTTACTATCAACTTTACCACGCATAATAACGTTTGTATAAATATCGTGTGCGAATACTCCAGCCCCTGTAATAACAAGTCCTGCTACAACTGCAACAATTGTCGCAAATGCAACTGCTGAAATTCCAGCCATAAAGATTTCACCGCCGATTGTTCCGGCTCCACCACCTAGAACTTGACCAAGTAAAGGAGCTGCCATGTTACCGCCACCGCCAGCTGCCGTAATTGCTTCTTCACCCACAAGTGCTGCTGAAGCAAATCCAATCACAGCAATAATAAAGTAGAAGGACCCAATAATAATCATCCCCCAAACAACTGATGAACGTGCCGCTTGAGCTGTCGGAACTGTAAAGAATCTAACAAGTAAATGAGATAGACCTGCCGTACCTAAGATAAGCGTTAAACCAAGTGATAATAAGTCAATTGGATCCTTATATAGGTTTCCAGGGTGCATAAACTCGACCCCATTTTGAGCAACAACTTCTCCAAATAAATTTGATAAGTTAAATTTAAAAACAACTGCAATAAATAATAACATGATCAGCATTGCTGCCATCAGTAAAACTGCTTTGATAATTTGTACCCAGCTCGTTGCAAGCATCCCACCTAATGACACATAAATCATCATTAAGACACCTACGATAATTAATGAGATCTCATAAGGAATACCGATTAATAAATTAATAATTGCACCTGCACCAACAAGCTGAGATATCATATAAAACATTGTAATGGCCATCGTAACAAATGCTGCTGCCGTTCGAACCGGGCGCTGATTTAAACGATATGAAATAACGTCAGCCACCGTAAAGTTTCCTGAGTTTCTAAAGGGTTCTGCAACAATATAAAGAACGATTACATACCCCATCAGCCAACCAATCGAGTACATAAACCCATCATACCCATAAAGGGCAACGAGTCCTGCAATCCCTAAAAATGACGCTGCACTCAAATAATCGCCTGCAATCGCTAGTCCATTTTGGAAGCCCGTTAATGAACGACCAGCTGCGTAAAAGTCATCTGTGCCTGTTGTCTTTTTTGATGCTAAGTAAGTCACGTACATTGTAAAGATAATAATAACTCCAAATAATGCTAAACCAAATATTTTAGCTGTATCCATTTTAAGCTCCCTCCCCTACATCTGTATATTTTGTTTTAATTTCTTCAACTAATCGATCGTATTGACGTGCTTTGAAAACGTATACAAATGCAAGTATCCAAATAACTAGATAATAAGATATTCCAAATAAATAACCAAAAGTTAAATTACCAAATACAAACTTAGCCATTAAATCTTGCTGATAAGCCGACATAACGATAAATAATAAATAATAAACAATAAAAAGAATTGGCACTGGAAATATAAAGCGATATTTCCTCCGTTTTAATTCTTTAAATTCCTCCGTTTGTTCAATCATTTCAAAATCAATATTTGAGTTTGTCATTCTGCAACTCTCCCTCCTAAAACTTATGTAAGCGCTTTAACGTATAGAAAAAGTATAAACAATCTCAGGGGAGATTGTTTATTTTTGGGTTGAGTTGCTTATTTTTATGTTTGAATGGTTAAATATACCGTTTCTAATTCCCTTTAACTTCCAAATCGTTCGAAAAGGGCTTTCCGAGCCGAACGACTAACCGGTATTGTTGTTCGCTCTTTATCTTTTAAGGTAATGTTATAGGCCCCATTAAACCAGGGCGTAATTTCTAAGACTTGATTTAGATTAACTAAATAACTTCGGTGCGTTCTAAAAAACGACCGACCCGCTAACTTCTTTTCTAATTCTTGCAAGGTTAGTTTACTTTCAATCACTTTATCCTCAGTATGAATTTCTAGTAATCTTTGTGATGGTACCGCATAATAAATTGAACTTGGTGCAACGACAATCATCTTTTCACCATCATCAATCAGAAGTTTATCTGTTGTTGGTAAATTGCGTTCGAACTTTAGCTTTTGACGTTTACAACATAGCGCTTCTCTTAATCGTTCAAGCATCCGGTAATACTTATTTAAGCTGATTGGCATCAACAAATAGTCTACAGCACCATAGTCAATCGCTTGATATGCACCCTTTTTGTCATTTGCAAAGAATACCAATAGAGGCAGATCACTTGTAATCTCTTTTAATTGTTGAACGAGGCTCACTTCAATATTTTCGAGTAAATCAATATTGATAAATAATACTTCTGGTTTATGTTCAAAATATAAATCAATTAACTTTTCACTTGAATTTGTATAAGCATCAACCGCTATGTCTGATTCTTTTTCTAACAAGTCACGTAACGATTGACCTTCAAATTCGACAGTATCCCCTATTATAGCGTGAATTTCCATTAACCGGTCGCCCTCCATTGATTGTAAATC
>JASLIE010000267.1 GCA_030152985.1 Bacillaceae bacterium | reverse complement strand
TTATCCTTTAAAACATGCTTTAAAGTTGGAGCATAAAAATATTCGTATGTTCAGTCCGATCGAAGACACGTTTAGAAGGGAAAACAAACAAAATTCAGGAAGTTATTTTAATATAAAAAAAAAAATAAAATAAAACTTAAAAAAAATAAAAAATTTAAATAAACTGATTTATTTCATTAAAACACAAAAAACGACTTTAAATTTTGTCGAAAAATAAAATACCTTCCCGACTCAGATTAGCCATTTAAGGTAATTAATGGTATAAATTAAGGTGAGAAGGGAGGAATAATATGAAAAAAAGAGTTGACTATGAACAAATTCAAAAGCAGCTTCAAAGTCATCAAAATAAAATCACTCAACTCATCAGAATCGTAGCTGCAACTAACTCACAAGTTGCAAAACTATCAGAAGTTACGCACCAACATTCGAAATAGTTAAGAATGCCCCTCAAAGAACATCAGAAGGAGTAGTCAATCCCCTTGACTGCTCCTTCAATCATTTAGTGATGCTAAGTTGTAAACTCGTGTAAATAAATGTTACAATACATAAGGTAGTAAGATTGAAATTATTGAATCGAGGAGACAAAATAATGAGTAATATTTTAAAACGAATTTTTGGAGACGGTAATAAACGTCAGCTTAAACGATTACAAAAAACAGTTGATCAAATAGAAGCACTCGAAGCAGAATATGAAAAAATGAATGATACAGACTTACAGGCAAAAACAGAAGAGTTTAAACAAAGGCTAGAAGAAGGGGCAGAGCTAGATGATCTTTTACCTGAAGCATTTGCAACAGTAAGAGAAGCATCAAAGCGTGTCCTAGGTATGCGTCCGTTTAATGTTCAGTTAATGGGTGGTATTGTCCTTCATGAAGGGAACATATCAGAAATGAAGACTGGTGAAGGTAAAACACTTTCATCTACATTACCAGCTTATTTGAATGCTTTAACAGGAAAAGGCGTTCACATTATTACAGTTAACGAATACTTAGCAGAAAGAGACTCAGAAGAAATGCGCCCTTTATATGAGTTTTTAGGTTTAACAGTTGGACTCAATATTAACGGAGTCAGCGCAGAAGAAAAGCGTGAAGCTTATGAATGTGATATTACTTATGGAACAAATAATGAGTTTGGATTCGATTATTTAAGGGATAATATGGTCCTTTATAAAGAGCAAATTGTTCAAGGCGAACTAAACTTTGCGATTATTGACGAGGTAGACTCAATTTTAATTGATGAAGCTAGAACACCCCTTATTATATCGGGGACTGCTGAAAAATCGGCAAGTTTATATCAACAATCTAACACCTTTGTTAATACATTGAAACAAGAAGATGATTTTACTTATGATGAAAAAACAAAAGGTGTTCAACTAACTGAATCAGGAATTAATAAAGCAGAGAGTTTCTTTAAAATAGAAAATTTATTTGACCTTGATCATGTTACCTTAACTCATCATATTAATCAGGCGCTTAGAGCCAGAGTTGCTATGCACCGTGACACGGATTATGTTGTTGAAGATGGACAAGTAATCATTGTCGATCAGTTCACAGGTCGCTTAATGGAAGGGCGAAGATACAGTGATGGTTTACACCAAGCCATTGAAGCAAAAGAAGGCCTACAAATACAAAAAGAAAGTATGACACTTGCTTCAATCACCTTCCAAAACTTATTTAGAATGTATAATAAGCTTTCAGGTATGACAGGGACAGCTAAAACTGAGGAAGAAGAGTTTAGAAACATTTATAATATGGATGTTATTGCGATTCCAACAAATAAACCAATTGCAAGGGATGATAAACCGGATTTAATTTATCAAACAATGGAAGGTAAATTTAATGCAGTTGTTGAAAAGATCAAAGAATTAAATGCTAAAGGTCAACCGATATTAGTTGGTACAGTAGCTGTTGAAACCTCAGAATTAATTTCTCAGATGCTTAAAAAAGCCGGCATTAAGCATGATGTTTTAAACGCAAAAAATCATTATCGTGAGGCAGAAATTATTGAAAATGCAGGGCAAGTTGGTTCGGTAACGATTGCAACTAATATGGCAGGACGAGGAACTGATATCAAATTGGGTGAGGGTGTAGTTGAACTAGGTGGACTCGCTGTCTTAGGAACGGAAAGGCATGAATCACGTCGAATTGATAATCAGCTTCGTGGACGAGCAGGGAGACAAGGAGATCCTGGAATGTCGCGCTTTTACTTATCTATGGAGGATGAGTTAATGAGGCGCTTTGGATCTGATAATATGGCATCGATGATGGAAAGACTCGGTCTTGAAGCAGATCAACCAATCGAAAGTCGAATGGTTTCACGTGCTGTTGAGTCTGCTCAAAAACGTGTTGAGGGTAATAACTTTGATGCACGTAAAACAATACTTTCATATGATGATGTCCTCAGAGAACAACGTGAAATTATTTATAAACAACGTTTAGAAATAATTGAATCTGATGGTGATGTCAGAGAAATTATAGAACCGATGATCGAACGTACAATTTCAAAAGTTGTAGATAATCAAACAGCTGATGAAGAGGAAAACTGGAACTTACAGCCAATCGTCGAATACATTGACAGTCGTGTGTTAGACCGTGGTAGTTTAACGGTTAAAGATTTAGAAGGTAAAGATCCAGAAGAAATGAAGGAAATTATCTTAGCCAAGGCAATTGAAAAGTATGATGCCAAAGAATCAGAACTTGAAGCAGACCAAATGCGTGAATTTGAGCGTGTTATTTTACTAAGAGTTGTGGATACAAAGTGGATGGATCATATTGATCAAATGGATCAGCTCCGTCAAGGAATTCATTTACGCGCTTATGGACAGAATGATCCATTAAGAGAATATCAACTTGAAGGATTTAATATGTTTGAAATGATGATTGATAGCATGGAAGAAGAGGTAACGCACTATGTTATGAAGGCCGAAATACGTGACAACTTACAACGACAGGAAGTTGTTAAAGAAACAAAAGCAGTCGCAGCAAGTGATGGTGAAGGGGAAGTTAAACGTAAACCTTTCGTTAGAAAAGATAATATTGGACGGAATGATCCGTGTCCGTGCGGTAGTGGTAAAAAATATAAACACTGTCATGGTAGAAACTAATTATATAAGAGGTGGAAGTTGTGGATTTAGTAGAGGTTAAGCAAGAATTAGATAAAATGATGAGTCGAATAGATGATTTTAGGGGGTCTCTTTGACTTAGATGAAAAACGTGCTGAAATAAAAGAGTTGGATATGAAAATGTCTGAACCTGGATTTTGGGATGACAATGATGTAGCACAAAATGTAATCAATCGCTCGAATTGGTTGAAAAATCATGTTGGTAGTTTTGAGAAGATGGAAGCAAATTTAGAAGATAGCGAAGCGCTCTATGAAATGGTTAAGGAAGAACCAGAAGAAGAGTTACTCAATGAATTATATTCAGAAATAAAAAAGTTGAAAACAGTTATGAATGAATTTGAACTTGAAATGCTTCTAAGTGAACCTTACGACGCAAACAACGCTATTTTAGAGTTGCATCCTGGTGCTGGTGGTACTGAATCTCAAGACTTTGCTAGTATTTTACTGCGGATGTATCAGCGGTGGGCAGATAAAAAGGGCTTTAAAGTTGAAACGCTTAACTATTTACCAGGAGATGAAGCGGGAGTTAAAAGTGTGACGCTTCTTATTAAAGGTCATAATGCCTATGGTTATTTAAAGTCTGAAAAAGGTGTGCATCGTTTGGTGCGTATTTCACCTTTTGATTCATCCGGACGACGTCACACCTCTTTTGTATCGTGTGAGGTTGCACCTGAAATGCCAGATGATGTTGAAATTGAAGTAAAGCCTGAGGATATTCATATTGACACATTTAGAGCTAGTGGAGCTGGTGGTCAGCATGTTAACACAACTGATTCGGCAGTTCGAATTACACATGAACCAACGGGAACAATTGTTACTAGTCAACAAGAAAGTTCACAAATTAAAAATCGTGAATTAGCAATGAAGATGCTTAAATCAAAACTCTATCAATTAGAGATTGAGAAACAACAAGAAGAATTAGCAGCTTTACGCGGCGAACAAAAAGAAATAGGCTGGGGAAGTCAGATTAGGTCTTATATATTCCACCCTTATTCTATGGTTAAAGACCATCGATTTGATTTAGATATAGGAAATGCACAAGGTGTCATTGACGGTGATATAGACCCATTTATTGACATATATTTACGTTCTCAAATGAATTAAGGCGAATTTATGAAAAAAGAATGTTTTTTGTTTATTATTTTTAAAAATAGGTTATAATGAAACTGTTAGGTTAAAAATTAAGTGTTAGGGGGATAAAAAATGAAAAAATGGTTAATGGCTGTTTTATTCGGTACAATGCTAGTTCTTGGAGCATGTGGTGGCGATGACGCATCAGAGCCAGCTGATTCAGCTGACAGTGGTGAAACTGCTGATGCAGGCGCTGCAGAAGACATCTACAAGAGTAGCTGTGCAAGCTGTCACGGTGGAGATCTTGAAGGTGGTGCAGGTCCAGATTTAACATCTGTTGGTGATCGTTTATCAGCAGACGAGATTGCTACTGTTATTGAAGACGGTGCAACTGGAATGCCTGGTGGACTAGTTTCAGGTGACGATATCACAACACTTGCTGACTGGTTAGCAGAAAAGAAATAAATAAGTAAAAAGACCTAGTTAACTTTAAGTTAACTAGGTCTTTTTTTTAATTGATATCTGTTTGAAACATAAACTTAATATAGACACACTGATATTTAAATAATTTCATGATATAATAAATAAGGTAAGAAAGAGAGAAATAGATTCCTTTTAACATTTAATTTGTTTAAGTTTAAAAATTCAAACACAAAGGTGAGTTTAAATATGATTACTTTAAAAAATGTGCATAAAACATATCCAAATGGCGTCAATGCACTAAATGGAATTGATGTTTTTATAGAGCAAGGTGAATTTGTTTATATTGTTGGTCCAAGTGGAGCGGGAAAATCGACCTTTATTAAATTAATTTATCGTGAAGAAAAGCCAACAAGTGGTGAAATTATTATTAATGGAATTAAGATTAATGAAATGAAAGAAAGAAATGTTCCCTATTTAAGAAGAGACATTGGAGTCGTATTTCAGGACTTTAAATTACTTCCACGTTTAACTGTATATGAAAATGTCGCTTTTGCATTAGAAGTTATAGAGGAAAAACCTGAAAATATTAGAGGACGAGTCATGGAAGTATTAGACCTTGTTGGTTTAAAAAACAAAGCACGTTCAATTCCTCAAGAGTTATCGGGGGGAGAACAGCAGCGTGTTTCAATTGCGCGTGCAATTGCAAACCGACCTAAAATTTTAATTGCAGATGAACCAACGGGTAACTTAGACCCTGATACATCATGGGGAATTATGAGAACACTTGAGGAGATTAATGCTCAAGGAACTACGATTATTATGGCCACGCATAGCCAAGAAATTGTAAATACAATTAAAAAACGTGTAATTGCAGTTGAAGACGGACTTATAGCAAGAGATGAACAGCAAGGAGAGTATGGCTATGAAGCTTAGAACAATGATGAGACACATTCGTGAAGGAACAAAGAACATCTTTAGAAACGGTTGGATGTCAGTTGCTTCAATTGGTGCTGTAACCGTTACTTTAGTTTTGGTCGGTGCTTTTGTTGCAGTGATGCTCAATATTAATGAGATGACAAAAAAGGTAGAAGAAGATGTTGAAATAAAAGTGCTGGTAGAATTAACAGCAGATGAAGAAGCGGTTAAACAAGTCGGTGATGAAATTAAAGAAATAGGTGAAGTCGAAGCTGTCAATTTTTCATCAAAAGAGGATGAGCTCGAAGCGCTTATTGAAAGTTTCGGTGAAGAAGGAGAAGCATGGGGACTATTTAAGCAAGATAACCCATTAAATCATGCTTATATTGTTAAAACAATAGATCCAAGAGATACAGAACCGACAGCTAAAAAGATTGAGGAATTAGAAAATGTTCATAAAGTTAACTATGGTAAAGAGGTTGTTCCACAACTTTTTAAATTTAATAATTACGCACGTACAATTGGGTTAATTTTAATTGCAGGACTTGTTCTAACAGCCATGTTTTTAATATCTAATACGATTAAACTAACTATTATGGCTCGAAGTGATGAAATTGGTGTGATGAAGCTAGTAGGAGCAACAAACGGCTTTATTCGCTGGCCATTCTTTATTGAAGGCTTATTATTAGGTGTTTTAGGATCTATTATTCCAATCGCTGTGTTATCAACCGGTTATTATTACTTACTTAAGCAATTTGGTGATCAAATTACATTTAATTTTGTTGAATTTATTCCATTTACTCCATTCGTTTGGCAGCTATCACTTGGTGTAGTTATTTTAGGC
>JASLIE010000261.1 GCA_030152985.1 Bacillaceae bacterium | reverse complement strand
GGTGGTGTTGAACCAATTACACCTGTTAATTCACCTTTAGCTGTCATGATTGTCACACGTTGTGCTAGCATCACTTGACTCCACCAGCCACCAACTGTCTGAAAATAAACAAAACCATTATCATCAATGCGTGTGACCATAAAACCAACCTCATCAAGATGACCTGCAACCATCACCTTTGGTCCGTCAGCTTGACCCGTTTTTTTAGCAATTAAACTTCCTAAATGATCTGTATACACTTCATCCGCATAAGCCGTAATATAAGACTCCATGACTTCTCTTACTTCACGTTCATTTCCTGCAATTCCATTTGCATCCGTTAAATCTTTTAACATCTTTAATTGTTCATCCATGATAAATTCCTCCTTATTTAATAACCCGAATCTTGACGATTAAAATTTTCTTTGTTTTTTTCATCATAAGCTGCTTGTATTTCAGCTCTTGTGTAGCCTAAAAGTCTAGCTAATTGAAGATAAAGCTTAACCAAGTCAAGATATGCTTCTTTTGTTTGCTCTCGTTGAAAAAAACTTATTTGCTCATATAAGTGATTGAAGTGTTCTGTTAAAGAGTTAGTTTCAGGCTTTGATGAAGTCAATTTTTCAAATTCAAAACCTTTTTCAAGACCTAGAGACATGAGAAAATGAATATTATCAACATATTCCTCTATAATGATTGACTTATCACTTGCTTTTTTTTGGCTCCAAAACTTAAAGGTCCGTGTTTCATTAGCAAGTTCACCAAGTTCTACATATAAAGCGAGGATTTTCATATCAAATAAGTTAGCTTCATTTAAACCCTTATTGTCTTTAATATATGCATCTAACTCGCTTTGTCTTTTAAATAAATATTGCCAGTCCATTTTATCAAGCCTCCTTTATAAATTATACCATAAATAAAAGACTAAACCCGAGAGAGGATTTAGTCTTTAACTTAGTTTAATTTAGCTTTTGCTTGATCAACTAACTGTGTAAATGCTTCAGCATCATTAATTGCTAAATCAGCTAGCATTTTACGGTTAACATCAATGTTTGCTAATTTTAAACCGTGCATTAACTGGCTGTACGAAATATCATTTTGACGTGCAGCAGCATTAATACGTGTAATCCATAGCTTACGGAAGTCACGCTTTCTTTGACGACGGTCACGGTAAGCATAGTTACCTGACTTCATCACTTGTTGTTTTGCTGTTTTGAATAATGAATGTTTTGATCCATAATAACCTTTTGATAATTTAAGTACACGTTTACGACGCTTACGTGTCACTGTTCCACCTTTAACTCGTGCCATTGTAATGACCTCCTAATTTAACTGATTTCATCGTGGTAGCATTGCATCAATACGTTTTTGGTCACCTTTTGAAACGAGACCTGATTTACGTAATTTACGCTTTTGCTTCTGTGATTTATTTGCAAATAAATGACTTGTATAACCGTGTGAACGTTTTAATTTACCTGAAGCTGTACGTTTAAAGCGCTTTTGTGAACCTTTATGTGTTTTCATTTTTCCCATGATAAATCCTCCTCACTTTAAATCGATTAATTCTTTTCACTAATTGGACCGACCATCATAAACATATGACGACCTTCCATTTTTGGTTTTGATTCGACTTGTCCAATATCTTTAACTTCCTCAGCAAAGCGTTCTAACACTTCACGTCCTAAGTCTTTATGTGTAATTGCGCGTCCTCTAAAACGAACTGCCGCCTTTACTTTATCACCTTTTTCTAAGAAACGTCTTGCATTACGCAACTTCGTTTCAAAGTCATGATCACCAATACCTGGAGAAAATCGAACTTCTTTTACGTTAATTACTCGTTGCTTTTTACGTGCTTCTTTTTCTTTCTTCTGCTGCTCATAACGGTATTTACCGTAATCCATAATTCGACATACTGGTGGTTTTGCACCAGGTGCAACTAAAACTAAATCTAAATTACGAGTTGAAGCAATTTCTAATGCCTCTTGCTTTGTTTTGACTCCTAATTGATCACCATTTGAATCGATTAAACGGACCTCACGTGCACGAATTTTTTCATTAACGTTCATATCCTTGCTAATATCCAGCCACCTCCGAAAATATTTGATCTTATCATGACAAGAAATGAGCAATAAAAAAGTGGGCGCACGAATGCACCCACGTATACTCAATTAAATGTTAAAATTGAATCTACTCTTGACCAGTCAACAACTAAAAAGTGTCAATCAGGTGAGAAGCGGGTGCTCCTACTTGTCTGTTAGATCATGTTTGAATATAATATTCAACTACTTAATAATAACACTTACCTAGTTCTTTGTCAAACGCTTTAAGGAATTAGCGGTGATGAATTGTTTTTTCTTTTATTTCCTGAGCAATCAACTGAAGAAATTCATCTACTGGTAAGTTCTCTGTTTTCTTCTCACCATATCTTCTTATATTAACTGCATTTGCTTCAATTTCTTTATCACCTAAAATTAAAGAAAATGGAACTTTCTTTGTTTGTGCTTCACGTATTTTATAACCAAGTTTCTCTTCTCGATTATCTATTTGAACCCTTAAGCCTGCTTCTCTAAGTTGATCTGCAAGCTTGACTGCCTCTTTTCCGTGGGCATCGTTAGAGACAGGAATGATTTGTGCTTGTACCGGTGCAAGCCAGGCTGGAAATGCACCTTTATATTCTTCGATTAAAAATGCGACAAAGCGTTCCATTGTTCCAACAATCCCGCGGTGAATAATAACTGGGCGATGATGCTTCCCATCTTCACCAATATAAGTTAAATCAAATCGCTCTGCAGCTTGATAATCAAGTTGGACAGTTGATAGCGTCTCGTCATGACCTAGGGCTGTTTTAACTTGAACATCTAGTTTAGGACCATAAAATGCCGCTTCTCCTACCGCTTCTACATACTCTAAGTTCATTTCATCCATTGTCTCTTTTAACATGGCCTCAGCCATATCCCACATCTCATCATTATCAATAAATTTCTCTTTATCTTCAGGATCACGGTATGAAAGCCTGAAATAAAAGTCCTCAATTCCAAAATCTTCATAGACTTTTTGAATCAGCTCGACAACACGAACAAACTCATCTTTGAGTTGGTCCGGACGGGCAAAGATATGTGCATCATTTAAAGTCATACCTCTTACCCTTTGTAAGCCTGCAAGTGCTCCACTCATCTCATAACGATGCATGGTACCAAGTTCAGCAATTCGAACAGGGAGATTCCGGTAACTGTACAAGGTATTTTTATATACCATCATATGATGTGGGCAGTTCATTGGACGTAAAATAAGTTCCTCATTATCCATTTCCATCCTTGGAAACATATCATCATCATAATGGTCTAAGTGGCCGCTTGTTTTATAAAGTTCTGTACTACCTAAAACCGGTGTATAAACATGATCATAACCTAAACGTTCCTCTAAATCGACAATATAACGTTCAACAATCCGTCTAATCGTTGCACCGTTCGGAAGCCACATCGGGAGACCTTGACCTACCTTTTGTGAAATTGTGAAAATATCTAATTCTTTACCTAATTTACGGTGGTCTCTTTCTTTTCTTTCTTCAAGTAAGCGTAAATAAGCGTCTAATTGCCCTTGTTTTTCAAATGCCGTTCCGTAAATTCGTTGTAACTGTTTATTATTACTATCGCCACGCCAGTAAGCACCAGAAATACTTAAA
>JASLIE010000076.1 GCA_030152985.1 Bacillaceae bacterium | reverse complement strand
CTTGGTTATGTTTTAGAAGTTTACTGGGCACTCAGTCAGTCTTATTTGCGTTTAAATCACGCGCAGATTTTAAGAGTTCAAGTTTTTTCAGTTGAATCAAGTCATCTTTTAGCTTGTTTATCTAAAGAGGCGATGGGTCCAGTTGTCATTGAGTTGACAGATGCTTTTTTAGAAGCGGTAGCTGCTTGTAAGTCCTGGCATTTGAAGGAAGGAGGGGCTTCTTTATCAGCACTAGGCTTGATGAAACGTCTTTTGCATTATCAAATGAACTCTCAGCACTTAGTTTATTTTGTATTTATAGATAGCCTAAAAAGAGAGGGACTAGACGAAGGGGATTATGAAAGCTTATTAACCCCGCCACTCACGATTAATCTAAATTTATTTAATAAAATCTATGTTAGACGCCTTGCTGTAAGTTCGCTTCGAATTTTAAACAGGATTAAAGAAGAAGCAGGCAAGTCACCTGGGTTATTTACTTTAAATTTAAGGCAAACTTCGCTTCCTTTAAGAAAAAAGCAGTTAGATAAACAACTAAAAGACCTAGCTGCCGCCTTGTCATTTAGCTCAAGGCAGTTAGCTCAGGAGAACAAGCTCGCATCTTATCTCAAGTCATCTAGAATCAGCCCACTGAGTCAAGAAACGCCTCTTCAAGCTCGTTCAAAAGAATTAAGCCAGGCCATTAGAGAACCTGGTCACTTGAGTGAAAAAATAGTCGCTTGGACAGATGAAGAAGTAACTAATCTATATAGGATTGGACTTGAGCAAAGGCATATCAATCGTTGTGTCAGGCTGCATGTAGATAAAAATCGACTGACGCTTGCTCGCTTACTTGAGGAGTATCAGCGGCATTGGAAAGAAGGCGTTTATCTATCAACCTTGCTTTATACTGATTCAGTAAAGGGAGATAAAAAGATTTACTGACGGTTCATTATCTGTATAATTAAGGCATATAAATGTTTTTGTTAGGAGAAAAAATATGTCTGTTCATTTATTCCCGATTTTTGGTTCGTTGATTGTCTTTTTATTTTTAGCTGTTTTTTTGACGCTTCCCTGGGTGATCTATCAGTACCGGAAGCATGCTTACTTTAATTTTTGGCGTTCGGTGATTGTAGCAAGTTTACTTTTCTATTTAATGACTGCCTACTTTTTAGTTATCCTACCTTTACCTGATGTGAGAGAAAACTGTGCTGATCTAGCTAATACGGTCTATGCCCAGCTACAGCCATTTAAGTTTATAGATGATATTCAGCGTGAAACAGGAGTGATTTGGTCATCGCCTTCGAGCTGGCTTGTTTTATTGCGTGCACGTAGCTTTTATCAAGTGATATTTAATGTGTTTTTACTTTTACCCTTAGGTGTTTATTTACGTTACTTTATTAATGATCGGAGTAAATGGTATTATGCCTTAATGCTTGGTTTTTTTGTGTCACTCTTTTTTGAAATAACCCAAAGAACTGCCTTGTTTGGTTATTTTGAATGTCCCTACCGTTTATTTGATGTAGATGATTTGATGATGAATACACTCGGCTCAAGTTTAGGTTTCTTTCTTGCTCCGATGATTCTCTATTTTCTACCGAGTAAGGAGGCAATTAAGGAACAAGACTTAAACTATCAACTCGAGCAGCAAGCTACTTACGGAATTCAATTGCTTGAAGTGATGATTCATATCATTCTAAGTAACTTTATTGCAGGTGCCTTAGCAAGAAATGAAATGTTGCCACTCGCTGAGGTCCTTGTCTTTACTGTCGTCTTCTTTATCTTTACTGTGCTAATACCGGCTTTAACGAAGGGAAGAACACTCGGCGGAGAAGTTTTACGGATTAAACAAGTCAATATGACTGTTATCGGGCTACTTAAGCGTTATTTGATCCTTGTGATCCCTTATCTTTTAGGTGGAATTTCAAATACGCTCACTCTTTATCAAGGGGACGATCTTTTAATTATCTTACTTGGTCTTGGTCTGACCTTATTATCATTGATGATTTGGTTGGGTATTTCCCTTCATGTGATTTGGAAATGGATTAAAAAAGCAAGGAGACCTTACTTTAATGATTATGCGGAAATTGATTACCTCCGTTTAAATAAGAAGCAGTGAAAAAAGACCTACTTATTGCTTAGATAAGTAGGTCTTTTATATTTATTTACTTACTGGAAGGACTGCAGCCTTGTATTTGTCGAGAATAAATTCTTGAATTTCTTTTGAACGAAGCACATCAACAAGTGTTTGGAGTGCCTCATTATCTTGATCTTCTGTGCGAACTGCAATGATGTTAACGTAAGGCGATTGATCACCTTCAATAAAGAGTGCGTCTTCAAGTGGATTAAGGTCGGCTGTCATTGCGTAATTTGTATTAATTGCGACGAGCACCTTCTTTTCACTCTGATAAAATTCAGGAAGCAAGGCGGGTTCATAGTCGGGTGAGAATTTAAGATTCTTTTTATTTTCAGTAATGTCATCTAGGCTGGCATCTGCTTTTTCAACTTTATCATCAAGTTTAATGAGCCCCTCTGCTTCAAATAAAGCAAGAACACGTCCGTGATCTGCAACCGAATTACTTAAAATGACCTCAGTACCATTTTCAATTTCCTCAAGAGACTCAATGTCTTTTGAATAGACACCCATTGGTTCAATGTGAATCCCTCCTAGATTTTCGATTTCATAGCCTGTATCACTGATTGTTTGTTCTAGAAAGGGTAGGTGTTGAAAGTAGTTAGCATCTAATGTTTTGTTTTCTAAATCGTCATTAGGTAGAACATAATCTTGATAGTGTTCAATCTTCAAAGTAATTCCTTTTTCTTTTAGGAGTGCTTGAGCTTCTTCTAAAATCTCTGCGTGTGGTTCACTTGAGGCACCGATGATAATTTCAGTAATCGGTTCATCTTCCTCAGCTTTATTTTCTTCTTTTTCTGTGTCGTTTCCGCAAGCTACTAAAGTAAGTGAAAGTAAAAGTGTTGCGATTAATAAATACTTTTTCATTTTCCCATCTCCTTAAAATAATTTAGTTAGCGTTTGTCTAAGCGCTTGGCTAGAAAGTCGCCAATTAATTGAAAAACAAAAACAATGATAACAATAAAAAATGAACAAATTAAAAGTATAGTAAAGTCTCGGCGCTGAAAACCGAAGTAATAAGCATAGTTTCCGAGTCCGCCTGCCCCAATAATTCCGGCCATTGCTGTATAACCAATCAGTGCAATTGCAGTAACGGTTAAGCCTGAAATCAATGCGGGGAGTGATTCGGGTAAAAGGACTCGAAAGATAATCCGGTAAAATCCGGCTCCCATTGACTTAGCGGCTTCAATAACTCCTTTATCAACCTCCTTTAAAGCGATTTCGACTAGGCGTGCGTAGAAGGGAGCGGCTCCGAGAATTAAAGCTGGAATTGCTGCACTCGGGCCTCGCATGCTTCCGAGCAAAAATTTAGTAAGTGGTAAAACTAATAAAATTAAAATAATAAAGGGTAAGGCTCTAAAGGTATTAACAAAAGCCCCTGTTAAAAAATGAATTAACTTATTCTCAAGCAGTCCCCCTTGAGCTGTCAGGTAAAGCAAGAGCCCCAAGCTAATCCCTAAAATAAAACTGCCAAAAAGCGAGACGAGTGTCATATAGAGGCTTTCATTTATGGCCTGGATTAAATCTTCAAGTTTTAAATTAGGCGCAAGTTCACTGAGCATGGTCAATCACCTCGATTTTTAAACCTGTTTCTTTCTCTATATAAGCAAGGGCTTCTTGGATTGCTTTATCTGAACCAATAAATTCAATGTAGAGGCTACCGGAAATACCAGTTTGACCAGGTGTCAGTTTAGCTTTTAAGATATGAATATGAACTGGGAAGTTTTTAGCAAGATGACTAATTAAGTTTTGATTGCTCGCTTCATTTGTAAATTTAATTCGGTAAATTTCTTGATTGGGTTTAGGTTTAATTGTTTCATTAATGGCTGATAAGTCTTCTGAAATGTCCTCTTTAATAAATTGACTTGTGACTTGATGACTCGGGTTTGTAAAGACTTCAGTAACTAATCCTGTTTCTACAACTCGCCCGCTATCTAAAACGGCAACTCGGTCACATATTTTTTTGATGACCTGCATCTCATGTGTAATTAAGATGATTGTAATTTTTAATGTTTGATTAATGTGCATAAGTAGCTTTAAAATTTGATCTGTAGTTTCAGGATCGAGTGCAGATGTTGCTTCATCAGCTAAAAGAAGTTCAGGTTCATTTGCAAGCGCTCGGGCAATGCCAACTCGCTGTTTTTGCCCACCACTTAACTCGCTCATATAGGCATCTTCTCGACCGGTAAGTCCTACGAGGTCAATCAGCTCTTGGCAACGTGAATTGATAGCTTGTTTTGATTTACCTGCAATTTCAAGTGGAAAGGCAATATTCTGTTTAACTGTACGTGACCAAAGCAGGTTAAAATGTTGAAAGATCATCCCGATTTTTTGCCGGGTTTGATTTAATTCCTTTTTATTTAAATGTCCGATGTTTAAATCATTGATCCAAACTTCTCCAGATGAAGCTTCTTCAAGTCGATTAATTAGACGAATGAAAGTACTTTTACCCGCTCCACTGTATCCAATCAGTCCGAAGATTTCCCCTT
>JASLIE010000250.1 GCA_030152985.1 Bacillaceae bacterium | reverse complement strand
TCCGGCATATATAAAAAAATTCTCGTTACTATGTAATACACCAGAATCATCTATATAAAAGTATACTTTTTGCAATCAATTCACTCCCTTCGAACTACGCAGACGACTTCATTATACTATTGTTTTATCAAAAATTGAATATTTGTGTTGTTATTAATATTCTCAGAAAGAGAAAAGTATATCTTTTCTTTTTGAACAACTAGCTTTATACTGTACTGAAAATTCCATCTATATAATCATTTACATACTTGTTGTATCAAATAGCACTTTTCCAGGAATTAAATTGTTCATGTTTTGTTCATGTTCTCCCTTTAAAACGTATAAAAACACTATTGGTGAAAAACATAAATGTTGTTATTACAGTGTTTGAAAAACTTATTACATTACATTTCATCAATTAAATAATGCCCCCCATTATTTAATATAGATGATAAAGCATTGACATGAAAGGATTCATAAAAATATTGTTCATGCTTTTGTTCATGTTTTATCGTAAATGTTTTTAGAGAGGTTTTTCATTAGATTACTAAATCTAGTGGAAGCTTCTTTTTTTATGTCTTCTGTCATATGGGCATAGATATCCATAGTTGTAGAAATATCACTATGTCCTAAACGTTCTTGAATTTCTTTAATATGAACATTAGCTTCAATTAATAATGAAGTGTGGGTGTGTCTAAATGAGTGGAGTGTTAGATGTATCTTTTCATGGTCTTCTTTTCCCTGATTCATCTTGTCGAGTAATCTTTCCATGCGTAAAGAAACTGCCTTGTTTACTTTAGGGTAACCATCGTCACTGGTGAATATAAAATTCTCATCACGATAGATAGGGGCATTCTCTTTCTTTATTTGTTCTTGTTCCTTTTTGTGTTTAAGTAGAAGATCAGTAACAACTTTATCAATAGCTATTGTCCTAATTGATTTATCTGTTTTAGGAGGGAGTAATTTATACTTTCTCTTATTGTTATTAGGGTTATAGTTAGTTTTGATAACTCTTAATGTCTGGTTATCGAAATCCACATCAGACCACTTAAGTGCTAATAACTCACCAATTCGTAACCCTGTATATGCTAAGGTAGTGAACATTACTAAATCCCCTTGCAGCCCTTCGTTTTTTGCTAATAATAAAAACTCTTCTAACTCATCTTTTTCAAAAAACTTAACCTGTGTCTTCTCTACTTCAATGTCTTCAATTGTTTTTTTCTTTCTCGGTAATTTTATCTTTTCGCTTGGAATAGATTTTATTAAGTTCACACTTAGGGCATATTCGAAAACCATATTCGCCGATACGTGGATATTAGAAATATAATTATAACTAAGCTCTTCCCCCAGTTCGTCTATAAATGATTGGTATTCTTGTTTAGTTATACTTTGTATTGCCCTATGACCGAACTTATCTATAACACGATTTAAAGCCCTCTTCCTAGCTTCCACACTACTAATTTTTGCGTTTACCCTGTAATGTTTTTCCCATTCATTGATTAGTTCTTTGAATGTCACAGGTGATGGTTCGATATAATCACCTTGATGAAGTTGCCTTTCAACGATTGAAGCAGCAAGCTGGGCATCCTTTTTTGTATGGAAACCCGATTTGCTTACTTGTTTATCTTTACCGGTGATAGGATCTTTACCAGCATAAGCTCGATAAGCCCACTTATTACCCCGCTTATAGATGTACGCCATTTAATCGCCTTCCCCTTTATAATGATATCGTTGCTTTAAAAATTCTTTATATTCCATTGTTTCACCTTCGATAAATTCTAGTAATTCCTCTTGATTAACATCCTCTTCTTTACCGACTTCATGATAGCGATTTAAATTGATAATTATAGATGATAAATTTTTGATATCATTTTCATTGGAATGTTTTAAGAAGTTTAATGCATTAGAAAGGTATAGTGTTTGAGAAAAACTTAATTCCCCACTTAACATTTCTTCTACTGTTTTTTTAAGTTCTAACCTCATTTCAGCGCTTCGTTTCTTGGCATCTTCTTTTTTAGACCACTTCAATATGTCAGCATTTAATTGATTTATGTTAAAGTCCATATCTGATATTTGTTTATTTCCGGTTGTAAGGTAAAGCATAGACACATCTAATTTATTGGAAAGCATTTCTAATGTTTTGTAACTAGGGTTGTATCTATTATTTTCTATATCACTTAAATGAGACCGTGAAATATTCATTTTCTTTGCTAGTTGTTCTTGTGTCAGCTTTTTATCTTTTCGTATTTTTTTAATATTATCGCCGATAGTCATATAAACACACCACCTTATATTCAAAATAATAACATATTTGACGTGAATACTAAACAAATACTTGCTATAAGAAAAAAGATGTGATAACATTTATTTATGACGTGAATACCTTACATTTTTTTGAGATCGAGGAGGTGATGTCTTGGAAAAAGACTATTATATTCATCTAAAGTCTGGCAGAATTAAAAAAAGAATGACTCAGGAAGAAGTCGCTAAGAGCATAGGGATTTCAAGAGGTTATTATTCGGATATAGAAAACGGAAGAGTGATACCGAGTGGTAAAGTGCTATTCAAGCTAAACAAAGAAATACCTATTTTTTTTTACAAAACGTGACGTGAATACCTTGCAAAGGGGGGTGACCCAATTGATTGATATCAAAATTGATGACGATGTGGTTAACAAGAAGTTAGATGAAGCAATTAGTGAGCGTGTTGATGAGTTAGCTCACGACCGTTATTTTATGACAATGAAAGAGTTAAGTGAGTATGTAAATCTTTCTACTCCAGTTATTAAAGACAGACTTATTATGAATGGTTTACCACACTATCGTGTAGGACAAAAATATCTATTTAGAAAAAAAGATGTAGATAGTTTCTTAGACAGTGTCCTGGAAAACCTTACTGGAACAAATGACTTAAAGTTTTTTGAAGGATTAAAATAATAATATATGTGGGGGAATTGAGATGAATAAAATATCATTAAATGGAGTAACTAAAGACTTTGATTCTAAGTTAGGTAAGTTGATGGAGTTGTTAGAGGATCTCGATATAGCTAAGAATGAAATGTTAAGAGGTAGCAGAAAATTGGATGAGATATCTGAATTATCATCAAAGGCAAAAACCGAAACAGACTTAGCTTTTATTGCAGTACAGTATAAGGATTTAGAGGAACCATATAAGCTCCTAACAACAGCAATTAAACACACAGTTAAAGAGATTCGTGAAGTGGCAGGGGAGTTAGGAGACATTAAAGAAACTTATTGGGAAGAACATGTCTATAAGTATGGAAAGAAAGCTCGGATATTATCTGGAAAGACTACTAAGAAATAAACTCCACACAATATAGAGGGGGGTGATTAAGCTGAAGATACTAAAGAAGATTAATAATTACTTTTTTGATGTAGATTACCCGAGCTATTCAGATGCACTTTATTTTTACGGTCTTATTGTTGGTAGTCCTTTGTTAGCAATCGTCGTTATTTTAGGAGATTTAAAATGAAAAAGCTTTTGGAATCAATTAAGAAACCAAAAGCTAAACCCGCAGTCCTTGGGGGGTACCCTTTGACTGCAACACAGCTATATTATAACACGAAACACGATATAAATATATAGCTCTATCTAACACGGATAGAGCATCAATTATAATTAATATTTTAGGAAGGGGTTTTATTTATGGAAAAGATTACTCTATCTGTGCGAGATGTTGCAGAAGTTCTCGGCGTTAGTGTTGCGACCGTATACACCGGAGTTAGTGAGGGTGAAATACCCCATTTTAGAATACGAGGGAAAATTCTTTTTAATAAAGATGTGATTATGGAATGGACCAGAGGAGAGAGTATCAAGAGTTTGAATGTTGAGTAAAAGAAATGGAAAAGGGGTGAAGCTATTGATAGTGGACGAGGTGTTGAAATTGAAAGGTGATATAAATAGAGTCCCTAAAGAGTTAAAGGGGTATATTAATTGGGTCTTGTGGAAATTAGTATCGAAAACCGATGAAACTACAGGTGAAATAAGAGAAACTAAAATACCTTACCAAGTGAATGGGTTAAAGGCTGACTCAACTGATAGCCGTACTTGGGTGAGTTACGATAAAGTAGTTGAAACATTGTCAGAAGCTGGTGGTGTCTACAATGGGATTGGTTTTGTGTTAACAAAAGATACACCGTACACAGTGATTGATCTAGATGATTGTTTTATTGACGGTGAACTAAAAGAAGAAGCCAAGGAAATTGTTAGGACAGCAGACAGTTATACTGAAATATCACAGAGTGGGAACGGGTTACACATATTCCTAAAAGGTAAGAAACCGGGTAACCGGTCGAAGAATACTAAAAAGGGTTTTGAAATGTACGATAATTCCCGTTTTATTATCATGACAGGTAATAGGTTAGAGGGAGCTCCAGGAGAAATAAAGGATTCGCAAAAAAACATTGAATTTTTGTATGATACTTTTTTCCCTTCACCTTCTGTTTCAAGGGGTGTAAAGAGTGACGCTTTGAAATCTCCGGAATTAACAGACGATGAG
>JASLIE010000233.1 GCA_030152985.1 Bacillaceae bacterium | reverse complement strand
TCAGTGTCACATTCCCTGTATTTTTAACAGTAAATGTGTAAGTAATTTCATCACCTACATTAACAACTTCTTCAACATCACTTGTCTTCTCTAAAGAGAGTCCTGGTGTGTGTGATTGAGTGACTTTTTTAGTATCCTCATCTTCTACCGTTTTTTCACTTGGTGTTTTACCAACTACCGTCGCTGTATTTTCAACTAATCCTTTATCAACATCAGCTTGTGTCACTGTATAAGTTGCTTTTGCTCGTAACACATCACCAGGATTTAATGTAATATTTGTTGGTAACAAATCTTTTGATTGAGCCGTGAGAGGTGTTTTCATTTCTTCTTTTGCAAATAAATTAACTTTATTATTTGCAAAGTTAGAATAGCTTGAAAACCCTTCTCTAGATAAAGGAGTGTTATTTATTGTCAAATAATCAATTTGACTTATTCCTTCTAACACATCAGTAATTTTTACATTTGACAAAGTAACATTTCCCGTGTTTTCTACTGTAAAGATATACTCGATTTCTTCACCTGCAACTAATTCTTTTGCTGAAGTTTCTTTATTCAAAGAAATTCCAGGTGTTTGTTCAGTCGGCACCACATCGTCATCTTCTGCATTTGGTTTTGTATTAGCATCCGGGTCTTCAGGATCAAAATTAGGAGGTGTTCCTTCTGCTAACGCTGTATTAATTATTTCTTTAGCGTTAATATCCGCCTGAGTTGTTATATATATAGCGGTCGCCTTGGTTGACTCTCCAGGTGCAAGTGTTGTTTTTTCCAATTTAATTTCATTAGATATTTTATCATCTTTTACAATAACATCCGTTAAAGTCACATTTCCTGTGTTCTTTACAACAAATGTATAGGTTATTTCTTGACCCAGCTCTGTTACTTTATCTAAATCACTTGTTTTTTCAAGTTCAATTTTTGCAACCTGGTCAGTTAAAACTGTGACTTCATCTGAATCCTCTGGTTTTGGATCTTCTGAATTCGGTGGTGTTCCTGTGACTGTTGCTTTGTTGATAACAGATCCGTAATCAAAATCCACTTGAGTAACTGAATAGGACGCTTTTCCTGTTGTTTCTTCTCCGGGCTTAAGTGTCGTTTTATCTAATTTTATGTTTATATTTAAGTCGTTTAGTAAAGGGTCATCTACCTTTACATCGGTGAGAGTTACATTTCCTGTATTTTTAACTTTAAATGTATATTCAATTTCTTCTCCGACTTTTGTTACTTCTTCTTTATCGCTTTTCTTTTCTAACTCTATTTCTGGTTTTACATTTGCTGGTACCGGTACTAAGTCCTGATCTTCTACTTCAATTTTTGAAGGTGACGTTCCGGTAACTTTTGCATCATTTATCAACTGACCGTTATCAACATCACTTTGTTTTACTTGATAAGTTGCTTGAGCGATAACTATGTCATTTGGCTTTAAGACAAGATTTTTAATGTCATTAATTGTCTGTCCATTATGGGTTAAGTAGGTAATTTCACTTAAACCCTCTAACTGATCTGTTAGTTTAATATCTGACAAATTAACATTTCCTGTATTTTTAATCTCAAATGTATAAGTGATAACTTCATCTAGAACTAAATCTTCTTTATCCGATGTTTTCTTCAAATTTATTTTCGGAGTTTGTTCCACATCAACTTTATCCTCATCTAGATCTGTTGTCTTCTTTGAATTCGGATCGTTAGGATCATAGTTTGGCGGTGTGCCTTCAACTTTTGCCTGGTTTATAATTTCTCCAGCGTTTAAGTCTTCTTGTGTTACTTTATAAATAGCTTTTCCTGTGGTTACTTCCCCTGGTAAAAGCTTCTCTTTTTCTAGTTGAACCTTACCACCTAACATTTCATCGGTCAAAACAAGGTTGGATAGAGTTACGTTTCCAGTATTCTTGACTGTGAATGTATAAGTTATTTCTTCATCAACTTGAGTGACTTTATCCTTATCACTTATTTTTTCAAGTGATACATTCGGCTTTAATTCTTGTGGTACTTTCGCCTTATCTTTATCTGTCACTACTGTTTTATCAGGTGTTGTCGATTGACCTGTTACTTTTGCGTCATTGATGACCTGACCTTTATCTACATCTGATTGTTTAATTATATAAGTTGCAGTCGCTATTAATTCATCATTCGGTTGTAAGACTAATCCATCAATATCACTAATGTCACTTCCATTAAGACTTACATACTCTACTGTACTTAAGTCATCTAGTTCATCACTTAAGTTGATTGAGTTTAGAGGTGTATTACCTGTGTTTTTAATCGTAAATGTATATTTGATTTTTTCTCCTACAACTAAGTCATCCCGATCTGCTTCTTTTGTTAAAGAAATCTCAGGCTCTAAAATTAACTTATTCGTTAAATTAATCGTTTGAGCATCTTGAATTGTCATCTCTGCTTCATATGCATCTACTGGCTCTTCTTCAACAATATATTTAATATAATTCCCTTTACTATCGTATTTAATTTGATTAGGGAACTCATACTCCCATGAACCATCTTCATTTGGTGTTACTGTAACAGTTTTTGGTTCAACTCCTATACTTGGATCTTCTGGTTTTAAAGTCAACTTAATATCTTTTGGTCGATTTGTTTCAAGACCATAATCTTCCCATATCTTTTCTCCGGAAACTTTTATCCCCGCAGCTGAAGCCCAAGGTTCTGGAAATTTATCTTTTTCATTCGGGTTAGATGATCTCGGTGTTAAGGTTGTCTCACCATTTGTCCGATAAATTTTATCTGCTTCAAAATTCGGATTCTCTGTATCAATTTGAACTTTATACCGTAAATTTATTTGCTCATTTTCACCTAAGTTTAAATTATTTACTTTTATCTTTTGGCCTTCTGTTGTTACAGAAACTCCCTCTAAAAGTTTGCTATCACTTGCACTTAAATAGTAGGATCCATCCGTTAATTTCTCATTTGATGCTTGAGTAAAGTTATTCGCACCTTGCAATTCAAACATTTCACCCATCGGATCCTCAAGACTTCCATTAAAAATTGACTTGTTAAGGCGTGTCGCTATATCCATTAAATTTGTTTGAAGATCACTTACATTTCGAACAAAATATGCATTCTCAGGTTTCGAAGAGATATCACGCATTAATTGTTCCGCTTGTGCCTGTGTAATTCCTTGTTCCGCACCAATCTCAACACCGATTGTGTATATATCGTATCCCTTGGCAACTAAGGCATCTCTTTCTTTCACTGTATTGCGACCATATTCAGCACGGTAACTTGTTCCTTCGCCGATAACATCGTCACGTCTATCATTGTAACTAAAGGTTGTAACACCATCTGTAATCGTTATAATGACTTTATTATCTGCTGTACTGTTATCGAGTATTTTACCAGCTTCTTCTAATCCTTGTTGCGTAAAGGTTCCACCATCCCATCCTTTACCACGTTGACTTGGTATAGTTCTCGGGATAATTCGAGTAATATTAGTCGGATCATTTGTGAGTGTTTTATAT
>JASLIE010000214.1 GCA_030152985.1 Bacillaceae bacterium | reverse complement strand
TTTCAATATTTTCAGCTTTTGCTTTTCGAATAATTGCACTTGCTATTGGATGCTGTGAAAAGCTTTCAATGGCACTTGCGATTTGTAAGATTTTTCTTTCGCTCATGTGATTTAACGGATAGATATGGGTCACCTCAGGTCTTCCTTTTGTCAGTGTGCCTGTCTTATCAAAGGCAATAGCTTCTAATTGACCTGTTTCTTCTAAGTGAATACCGCCTTTAATTAAGACACCATTTCTAGCTGCATTACCAATTGCCGTAACAATGGCAACAGGTGTTGAGATAACGAGTGCACATGGACAGCCAACGACCAGTGTCGCAAGGCCTAAATAAACCCAATGTGACCAGTCTGCTGAAAAGACAAGAGGAGGGATGAGGGCAACAAGCAAGGCAAGCACAATGATTGCAGGTGTATAATATTTTGCAAACTTGTCTACAAACTTTTGTGCGGGTGCCTTTTCAGCTTGGGCTTCTTCAACTAAATGAATAATTTTAGCAATGGCCGTATCCTCAACATGCTTAGTAACCCTTACTTCAAGGGCACCTTCTTCATTGAGTGTCCCTGAAAAGACTTCATCACCAATCTCTTTAGCAACAGGCATAGATTCCCCAGTAATCGTTGCTTCATTAATCGAGCTTGATCCTTTTATGACGATCCCGTCCATGGCAATTTTTTCACCTGGCTTAATCAGCATGATGTCATTAATTTGAATGTCTTCAACAGCTCGTTCGATGAGTTCATTATTCTTCCGGATTAAAGCTGTATTTGGCACAATTTCCATGAGTGAGTGAATGGATTTTCGTGCGCGTTCAATTGAAAACTCTTCAAGCGCCTCACTTACTGCGAATAAGAAAACAACAGCTGCCCCTTCTCCGTATTCCCCAATAATAACCGCACCAATAATTGCAATGGTCATTAAAGATTTCATGTCAAAAATAAATTTAGCCAAGTTCTTAAAACCAACTTTGAACATATCCCAACCACCGGCAACAATTCCTGTTAAAAATGAGGCAATGGCAAGTGGGTGAGTCTCACCGAGTGTAAAGTAAAAAGTGTAACCAATCAGAACGAAAACAAGTGAAATCATCATTCGTATATTTTGTCGTTTTTTAAAAAAGGGGATTTTTTCAAACTGTCGCTTACGACTTGCTTCAGCAACACGAATATTATCAAATGCTCCAGCTTTTTCAAGGTCACTCACTGTCACATCACCGGTCACAGTCACTTTAGCAGCACCAAAGTTTAACTTAACAGATTCAACATTTTCAAGCTCTTTAATATTTTGTTCGAATTGAGCAGCGCAGTCTGTACAGGTTAAGCCCTGGAGCTGGAATTCTTGCTCTTTTGTTAAATTATTTGCCATGACTTGTTCCCTCCTTTGCGTGAACCATTGCAATATAAACGAGCTGTCTGACATGGTCGTCATCTAGTGAGTAAAAAACAAGCTTGCCTTCACGGCGTTGTTTTGTCAATTTCATTTTATGTAGTAGGCGTAAGTGGTGCGATGTACTTGCAATACTTGCTCCAATAATTGATGCGATATCACACACACATAATTCTTCTGATAAGGTTAGGGCATAGGCAATTTTGAGACGACTTTCATTTGAAAGCGCCTTGAATATGTCTTCAACACCTATGATATCAGTCATTAAGGGCTTAATTTCATTGACTAACTTCTCATCGTGACAAAATGTATCACATCGATCTAAAATAACTTCGGACATAGTCGGTCACCTCATTCAAATAATTGTTTGATTGAATTAACTATAAAATAATGTTTAGATAAAGTCAATCTTAATCAAAGGTTTTTTTGAATGAATGAGTTTTTCATATACTTTTCATAAAAATTAGTTACAATAGAGTTATCTTAATAAAGTGTGGTGGAAAGAATGAAGAAAGCTTTTTTAATTATTGGTTTGATAATCATCTTGGGACTTGCTGGGGGCTTTATCTTTGAAAAAGAGACGCAAGCAAGAGATGATACGCGACTTATTTTAGAGCATACCTATCTCAGTTATATTGCGCCTGTTTGTTTTGAGGAGGCTGATGCAACAAACTTCTTAGAGGACTCAGACCTTGCTATGGCAAAACAATTAGATTATCGTCCGCATGATAAATGTACAGAAGAAGCGCTTGAGCCGACAAAGGATAAAATCATCATTAGTTGGTTGAAATCGCTTGGATGGATTGAAACAGAATGGTCACAGTGGTGATTTAATTAAAGAAAAAACTTCGGTTATTTAACCGAAGTTTTTTTAGTTCATCAAGCCTGCTTTGCTTCAATAAGTTCAGTAATAAAGGCGTAGTCATTTTCATAGAGTGCCTTTACAATTGCACTTCCGACAATGACCCCATCACAAAGCTGGTTCATTTCCTTGACTTGTTCTGTTGAAGAAATACCAAATCCAGCCAGCACAGGAACAGGACTGATTTCAGATAAAAACCTTAAATAATCGTTGACCCGTTCTTCATGCTGAGTCAGGGCACCTGTTGTTCCTGCGACTGCAACAGCGTAAAGAAAAGCATCAGATTTTAGAGCGATTTCTTTTAATCGTTCTTTAGAACTTGTCAGGGCCGCTAAACGAATGAAAGCAATCTGAGCTTCTTCTAAGTCCTTAGAAATCATGCCTTCTTCTTCAATTGGTAAATCCGGAATAATGACACCACTGACCTTTGATTTTTTACAGGCCTCGGCAAAGGCTTGGATTCCGAACTGAAAGACTGGATTTAAATAAGTCATTAAAATAATTGGGACAGAGCGCGAATTTTTTGTTTCTTCTAAAAAATTAAGCACACTCCGCAGTGAAATCTGAGCGTTTAGGGCCCGTAAACCACTTGCTTGAATCATAGGTCCATCAGCAACAGGGTCTGAAAAAGGAATGCCCAGTTCGATTGCTGTGACACCTGACTTTTCCAGGAACTCAATTTGTTCTTTTAACTTGGCTAAGCCACCATCTCCCGCCATGATATAGGGAATAAATAACTTCTCCTTGTTTTTTTTCTGTGTTTTAATAGCTTTTTCTAAATCGCTTTTACTCATCTAGCTCACCCCTTAAAATATCCCTTACTTGTGCAACATCCTTATCACCACGTCCAGAAAGATTCACTACAATAGATTGATCAATTTGCATTGTTTCAGCTAACTTTAAAGCAAAAGCAAGTGCATGCGCACTCTCTAATGCTGGAATAATTCCTTCTTTCTCAGACAAAAGTTGAAAAGCTTTGAGCGCTTCTTGATCAGTAATCGTTGTATAAGTAACACGTTTACTTTCATGTAAGTAACTGTGTTCAGGACCAACAGCAGGATAGTCAAGTCCAGCTGAGATACTCGTTGCTTGAAGGATTTGTCCATCTTGATCTTGCATGAGTTTGGTCAGTGTGCCGTGAAGGATACCATCTTTTCCAGTTTGGAGTGCGGCTGAATGTTTATTTGTTTCAAGCCCGTGACCACCTGCTTCGACACCGAACATTTTTACAGGGTCATTTAAAAAAGGGTGAAACATTCCAATGGCATTACTTCCGCCACCGACTGCTGCAACAAGTGCATCGGGAAGTGTGTCATTTAATTTAAGGAACTGTTCTTTTGTTTCTTTTCCGATAATGCTTTGAAAATCGCGAACAATTGTCGGGAAGGGATGTGGTCCAACAACAGATCCAATCACATAGTGAGTGTCCTCAACATGAGCGACCCAATATCTTAAAGCTTCATTGACTGCATCTTTTAAGGTACCAGTCCCTTGTTTGACACTGACGACTTTTGCGCCAAGGAGCTCCATACGAAAAACATTAAGCGCCTGTCTTTTCACATCTAACTCTCCCATGAAAACAAGACAGTCTAAACCAAGTAAGGCACAAGCAGTAGCTGTTGCGACACCATGCTGACCTGCTCCGGTTTCAGCGATTACTTTTTCTTTTCCCATTTTCTTAGCAAGCAATGTTTGAGCCAGTGCGTTATTGATTTTATGTGCCCCTGTATGATTTAAGTCTTCACGCTTTAAATAAATTTGAGTTTCGAGCATTTCGCTTAAGTTTTTAGCGTGATAAAGAGGGGTTTCGCGTCCGACATAATCAGTTAAATAAGCATTGAGTTCTTCTTGAAACTTAGGGTCATCTTTATAGTTTAAGTAGGCTCTTTCGAGTTCATCTAAAGCGGGCATGAGCAATTCGGGAACAAACTGTCCACCGAATTGTGAGAATTTTCCTTTGTTTAGCATCCTAATCACCTTTAACCTTTTGAATGAATTTTTTTATTAAGTCTTGATTTTTAACACCATTTATTTCGACTCCACTTGATACATCAACCGCATAAGGTCGAACAATTTCGATAGCTTCTTTAACATTTTCTGAATCAAGTCCACCAGCTAAAAATAAATGATCTCGCTTGAGTGAAGGGTCAAGCTGAGTCCAATCAAAGCTTTGACCTGAACCGCCATAATACTGAGCTCTTGGACTATCAACTAAAATAAAGTCAGCAGACGACTGATAAAAAGTTTGAGTACTTTCTATTGCTTTAATCATCGGGAGGTCAAGCCTTTGTATATAATGTTGTGATTCATCACCATGAAGTTGGACATAATCAAGTTCGACAGCTTGATAAATCGATTTAATCAAACTTTGATTGGCATTAACAAAGACGCCGACAACTTTTGCATGTTTAATTTCTTTCCTCATAGCTCGTGCTTGGGGGATAGAAACTTGCCTGCTACTTTCAGCAAAGACAAAGCCGATATAGTCAGCCCCCATTTGGTCAGTGAAATAAGCGTCTTCAGGCTTTTGAAGGCCACAAATTTTAACCTTTGTCATCGTTTAATCCTTGCTTAAAGCTTTGAATTGTTTGAGCTAAATCACTTGATTTCATTAAAGTTTCGCCGACTAAAATAACATGAGCCCCTGCTTGGGCAACTGTTTTGACGTCACTTTCATCTTTAATCCCACTTTCACTGACAATGTACACATCGAGATCTTTCAGCTCTTTTGCAAGTTTTTTTGTTGTGTTTAAGTCGACAGAAAAGCTTTTTAAATCACGATTATTAATTCCAATAAAAGTTGGTTTTAATTTTAAAACACGCTCAAGTTCACTTTGTGTGTGAACCTCATACAAGATTTCAAGTTCAAGTTGTTTAGCATATAAGCTCAGTTCTCTTAATTCTTGATCGTTTAAGGCTGCGGCAATTAATAAAATAATATCTGCTCCTGCATCATAAGCATAGTCAATTTGAATTGGACTTATAATAAAATCTTTGCAAAGTAGGGGAAGTGATACAGCTTGTCTAACTTCTTTTAAGTCATCTAAAGACCCTTTAAAATAGCTTTCATCGGTTAAAACAGAAATGGCTTGAACACCATTTTTTTGGTAGGCGCTTGCTTGTTTAAGGATATCAACATCTTTATTAATCAAACCTTTAGAAGGTGAAGCCCGTTTGATTTCTGCGATAATATTCATTTTTTCGTCTGAAAGTGTTTTTTCAAATGAGATGACGTCGCGCTTTTTTAAGGAGATTGCCTTTAATTGTTTTATTTCCTCTTTTTTAGTCTCAATAATTTGATTTAAAATTGTCATTTTACTCGCTCCATTCGACTTTTGCTATAGTTAATTAAGGCATTTAATTTATCCAGTGCTTTACCAGAGGCGATGCTTTCTCTTGCTAGCTCAACTCCAGCTTGGATCGTATTGACTTTACCATTTGCAAAGAGTGCAAGCCCTGCATTTAATAAAACTGTGTCGAGGTAGGCACTTTTTTCATTATTTAAAACAGAGTAGAGGATGGCTTTATTTTCTTTCGCATCGCCACCTAAGATAGCTTGGTTATCGTAAATATCTAGACCAACATCATGAGGGTGAAGTTTCTTTTCAGTGAGTTTCCCCTCTTCTAAAATGACTAAATGATTATCTCCTTGTAGAGAAGCTTCATCCATATAGCCAGCACCATTAACAAGAACAGCCCGTTTACGTCCAAGTTTTTTTAAGGTTTCACCCAGTGTAAGCAACATATCCCGGCGGTAAACACCTAGAAGTTGTGTGTCTAAATCAAGTGGATTTGTCAGTGGGCCAATCAGGTTAAAGACAGTTGGAACGCCAAGCTCAGAACGTGTTTTAATAAATCCTTTTAAGCTTGAGTGAATATGTGGTGCGAATAAGAAGGCCAGATTTTCTTTTTCAAGTAATTCGGTAACTTCTTTAGGCGTAAAATCAAGTGCAATTCCGAGTTCTTCAAGCAAATCGGCACTGCCTGTTTTACTTGAGATGCTTCGGTTACCGTGCTTAGCGAGCTTAACTCCACTTGCTGCAATGACAAAAGCAGCGCTCGTACTTATATTGAAGCTATTTGATTGATCGCCACCCGTCCCGCAATTATCAATAAGATTAGGGATACGAATATTTTGATAAGAAGAGGCTTGACGTACAGCTTCAGTGATACCGGCCATTTCCTCAGCAGTCTCTCCTTTTGTTTTTAGGGCACTTAAGAAGGCGCCCATTTCGGTATTGGTAACATCTTGTTCTAAGCATCGATTCACCGCTTGCCTTGCTTCGTCTTCAGTCAAATCTTCTTTGTTCATCAATTTAATAAGATAAGCTTTCATCATAAATCAGTTCCTTTCTCTTCTATATATCTGTTAGTGATCTTGCCTTGTGTAAGGTTTCTTGATATTCACTTTCAATATCTGAATCTTTAACAATGCCAGCGCCAGCATAAAGATGAGCAAAGCCATTTTGAACAACAAGAGAGCGAATTGAAATGGCTAAATTTAAATCCCCAGTAAAACTAATGTAACCAACAGCACCTGCGTAAAAGTGACGTTTATCATCTTCGATTTCTGTGATTAATTCGAGGGCTCTTTGCCGCGGAGAACCTGAGACGGTTCCGGCAGGTAGCGCACTGTCTAGAACGTCGATTCCAGTGAGATTTGGTTTTAGTTTTCCGTGAACTTGTGAAGTTAAGTGCATGACATGCTCAAAAAATTCTAATCTTTTGTTAATGGGTACCGAGATGGAATCAGACTCGCATACTTTAAGTAAATCTTGTTTACTGAGTTCGACGAGCATATCGTGTTCGGCTAACTCTTTTTTATCTGTCAGAAGCTCTTCTTGTAATCGCTTATCTTCTAATTCGTTTGCACCACGTGGACGTGTACCTGCAATTGGGTTGGTCATTAGCTTTTGCTGACTTACTTCAATCAGACTTTCAGGCGAAGCACCAATAATCAGGTAATCTCCAAAGTCGAGATAAAACATATAAGGCGATGGATTAGCTACACGTAAGTGACGGTAATAATCAAAAGGATCAGTTAGTTTTGCGACCAGATGCTGTGAAATAACAATTTGTTCAACCTCACCTGCTAAAACAAAATCAAGTCCTTTTTGTAACTTTTCTTTGAAAGCCTCTTTTTTTAGGCTAGGCTTAAAGTGAATTGCCAAAGTTTTAGGTGCTGCAAGGTCCTTTCCTTGAAGGAGTGTTTCTTTGAGTTTACTCACCCTTTTTTGTAACTTTGTTTTTGGAACGGATTTCGCATCAAGTGCAATCAGGTGAATTTTTTCTGTTTTGTGTTCATAGACGATGAGTTGCTTATAAATCATAAAGTGACTGTCTGGTATTTGAATCTTTTTTTCTTGTTCTGTCTGAATCTCATAGTGATTTAAGCAACTATCAAAGCCAATAAAACCGATAGCTCCACCATAAAAGGGAAGTTCTAGGTCAAAGTCTAACTTTGGTAATTGATGCTTTAGGTAATGGGTCACTGAATGAGGATAGTCAGTTTCTTTGTTTGTTTCAAAGTTATAGTGACGACACTGGCCATTTACTTCTTTAATTTCTTCAAAAGGATCGAAGGCAATGAAGGAAAAACGTCCTTTTGTCTCGTGTACGAAAGAACTCTCAAGCAGTGCTTTATTTTTTCCTTCGATTGCGTGAAAGAGTGTAATAGGTGTATAAGTATCGCCGTTTAAGCTTTCTGAGTAAAAGTGCATGTCAATCATCCTCTCTTAAAATAAAAAATCCCCTACCCACATAAGTATGTGAGTAGAGGACGAATTTATAAATCCGCGGTGCCACCTCGAAGTGAATAGCTTTTGCTAGACCCTTAGTTAGAATACGAGTTAATCCTGATATTCTTGTCTCGCTAACGAGAGACAAATTCGTTCTTTCCTACATGATCGGAAAGACCACTTGTAAGTCCATTTCAGATTCGTTTATTAGGCTCACACCCTCCCTAAATCGCTGAACATGTGAATCTTACTTCTCTTACGCACTGCGTTGTTTATTTAATTTTAAACACAAAAAAATCCTTCACCCAAAAGGACGAGGAATTCGCGGTACCACCTTTATTGGTTTATAAAATAAACCCAACTTGTGTAACAGACTATCATCTGCTCATACCAACTAACGGTGTATGAAACCGGAAAAGACCTACTCAAGTCTTCAGTCCTTCTGCTAAAAAGCCCATTCATTAATCAGTCATTACTAGTTCGCAGCCCCACTAGCTCTCTTGAAATGAGGATGATTAACTACTTACTCTTTTATCTTCGCATTTCTCTATTAACACCTACTATAATGTATTCTAAAAATTAAGTCAACTCCTAAATAAAAATAACTAGGGAAGACTCCCTAGTTATAAGTTTATAAATCCTTAATTTCTTCAACACGGTGACAAGCGACTTGCTGACCTTCATTTGTAAAGCCGTCAATCTCTCGTAATTCAGGCTCTTTTGTTTTACAAATGTCCGTAGCAAATGGACAGCGTGTATGGAAACGACAGCCTTGTGGTGGATCAATAGGTGAGGGTACGTCACCTTTTAATATGATCCGGTCCTTTCTTTTTTCAGGATCAATTGTCGGGATCGCTGAAAGAAGTGACTTTGTATAAGGATGCTGTGGTGAATCAAATAAGTCTTTTTTATTTGCAATTTCAACAATCTTACCAAGATACATGACGATAATCCGGTCTGAGATATGACGAACGACACCAAGGTCATGCGAGATAAAGAGGTAAGTTAAGTTGAAATCTCTTTGTAACTTTTTAAGTAAGTTAATCACTTGTGCTTGAATTGAAACGTCTAGTGCAGATACAGCTTCATCTGCAATGATGAGTTTTGGATCAACTGAGAGGGCGCGTGCAATCCCAACACGTTGACGTTGTCCGCCAGAAAATTCGTGCGGGAAGCGGTCAATTTGCTGCTCATTTAATCCAACAGTTTTCATTAAGTTTAAAATATGTGCTTCGCGTTCATTCTTAGCTAGTGTATTTTGAATGTCAATGGCTTCACTTAAAATTTGTCTTACTGTTTGACGTGGGTTAAGTGAACCAAAAGGATCTTGGAAAATGACTTGTAAGTCTTTGCGTACTTTACGCATTTCGCTTTGACTGAGAGCAAGTAAGTCACGACCATCAAATTCAACTTCACCACTT
>JASLIE010000202.1 GCA_030152985.1 Bacillaceae bacterium | reverse complement strand
ATACCGACTACAATTGATGCAATGACGAGTAAAAAACGTAATATTTTATAAATAAGTTCTTTGTTCATGGGACTCACTCCTTACAATCTAAATCTATTTTACAATAAATGTAGAATAGAGTCGAATGGAAAAGCGAACATAAATCTTGTAAACTATTTAGTTAGGAGGAGATTGAAGATGAATATTGGATTTATTGGTGCGGGTGCCATTGCAGAGTATGCACTCCAACAATTATCAAAAGAAGCATCACTTCATGTGAAGAAGGTGCTCGTGCGTGACCGAGATAAGTACGCACATTTAAGTGATGCATATGGTGTTGAATTAGTAACGGATCTAAAGGATTTATTGACAGAGGACATCGATATTGTTGCTGAGGCAGCTAATATTGATGCGGTAAAAATGTATTTACCTGAAGTACTGAAGAAAAAAGATGCGGTCGTTATTAGTATTGGTGCTTTTAGTGATGCAGAGTTTTTAGGGGAAATAACAGAAATAACAGAAGCGAGTCAGAAACAACTCTACCTTCCTTCAGGTGCAATCGGTGGGCTTGATCTGATTCAAAATGCTAAGTCAGCAGGTGACTTGAAGCAGGTGAAAATTGCGACACGTAAACCAGCCAGTACCTTAACTAATCAAGCGGTAGAGAATGAGTTAATTGTATTTTCAGGTCCGGCAGAAGAGGCGATCAAACGCTATCCGAAAAATGTGAATGTCGCTATTGTCCTGTCTTTAGCAGGAATAGGTGTGAAAGCAACAGAAGTTGAATTAATTGCCGATGCAAAGACAGATAAAAACTCCCATGTCATTGAAGTTGAAGGTGATTTTGGTCAGATGCGGGTTGAAATCGCAAATAATCCACTCCCATCTAACCCTAACTCAAGTTATTTAGCGGCAGCGAGTGTTGTTTCTACATTGATTCGTGCCAGTCAAGCCGTCCGAATCGCTTAATTTAGATGAGCAAAAAAGTAATCGGATAAAAAAGAAAAAGTAAACTAAAACCGACCCAAAGTAGGCGGCGTGTAAGTTTGTCTGAGAAGGGACGACGTGGGAAGGCTTGATAAAATCCTGTATATTGTAGGCGGCGGTTATAGTAGACCGCAAGCAAGATAAGGAGTCCGATCATTTGCAGGATATAAAAAACTTGGATGAGTGGATTGGCCCGACTTCCCTCGGTATAAATTAGCGTTAAAAATAAGTTGTTAATCAGTTCAAGTGGAATAAAGCTAAGGACCATAAGTCCAATAATCCGTAAAAGCTCTAAAAAAAGTTTGAAAAAACGCATAAAGTCCCCCCCTTATAAAAATGAGCCAAGCACAGCTAAGTGCTTGGCTTTTATGCTTATTTAAGTGCATCGCGAATTGACTTCATGATGCCGAGGTGAATTCCCTCATGCCATGTGACAAATTGCAGTGATGCATCTTTTGTATCAAGTAATGTTTTATTAATGTCACGCGTCACTGAAGCAGTTTCTTCAAGCTTGTCTTTAAAGAAAGCTTGAATGTATTTATCCTGTTCAATGAGTGCGTCAATGATCTCGTCTTTTGACGGCACTTCACCTGTCCATTCTGACGGACGTGTCCCATCTGCGAAAAGAGTTTGGTAATGTGGGCGTGTGATCTCATAAGAAGCATCTGCATCTTTTAAGAATGCGTCGGCTTCAGCATAGACATGTCCAGCATTCCAACGAATGGTATTAGGAAATCCTTCTGGCTGAATATCCCATAAATCCTCTTCTAACTTAGGTAGCAGAATGAGTGTTGATGTGCGTGAATAATTAAACATTTTCATTGTGCCTGAACTCATTTAATCATCTCCTTACCTTTTTATTATAACATGCTGATTTAAACTTCGATACTTAATAACTCACTTAAGTGACGATCAACTTGGTCAAAGTATTTCTCACCTTCACCACCAAATAAACCTAAATGCCCATGTGCACTGTGAATCATTCTGAGTTCACTGTTTGGGACCATTTTTTGTTCGCGTTCGCAGTCGCGTGGTGGGAAGAACATGTCTTCATCAATTGGCATGACAAACATCTTTGCTGTCACACGTGCAAGAGCTGATTTTAAATCGCCATCAGTGAGGCGACTGACATCTCCACGCTGCCACTTCCATGCCGTTGTGAGCAGGACATTTGGATCCATGCTTCTAAAGAGCGGGCGGAGGAAGTCGTCTAAGAAGGCATCGACTGACTCTAAACCAAAGTCACGCCATTTTTCTTGAACATAAAACTCCGTACTAAAGCCCATCACTGCCCAGAGATTGGCCTGGCGGGTTAAGCCGTCTTTAACCTCCTCACTTGACTCATAAAAACCCCCCTTAAAGCCAGGGTCAGATGTGATTGCTTCGTTTAATGTTTCAGTATATAAAAAGTCATGCACGGTATTTTTAGCTGTACCAGCAATCGGTGCGGCACGTTTGACCATGTCTGGGTAACGAACAGCCCATTCATAGGTTTGTTGGGCGCCCATTGAACCACCGACAACAAGTGCAAGTTCCTTAATGCCGAATTTCTCTTCAATAAATTGCTTTTGAGCGCGGACATCATCACTGATTCTCACCTTAGGAAAGTTAGCCTGGTTAATTGGCGCTTCACTATTTTGAGGGGAGCTTGAGAGTCCGTTACCGATTTGATTAACAATAATAATAAAGTATTGAGTCGGATCAAGCGCACGACCTTCACCAACATAAGCTTCCATGCCTTTACTTGTTCCAGTATACCAAGTTGGAATGAGGATGGCATTTGTCTTCTCTTCATTTAATTGCCCGAAGGTCTTATAGGCTAGAATTAAATTTGGAATCACTCCAGCTTCTTCGAGTTTAAATTCACCGAGTGCGTATTCGTCGTAGGGACCATGATTTTCTTGATTGTAATATGGATGTGTTTGCATAAAATGTAACCCCTTTCATTGTTGGTATGACTAACTTTACGCTTGATAAGAAAGAAAGTCAAAAATCTTGCTTGAAAAAAGAGTGTCATCCTTTGCGGGCTAAGCGCCCCTTGTGTTTGCTATGTTATCTTAGTTGGGATTGTATTCGGTATCTTACCTGCCAATAAAGCATCAAAGCTCGACCCAATTGAAGCACTTCG
>JASLIE010000064.1 GCA_030152985.1 Bacillaceae bacterium | reverse complement strand
TCCTCCGGATCTCCCGCACAAGCAACCAGGACAAGTAAACTAAGTAAAATAATAAAACGCTTCATCTTAAACAACTCCATTTCCTTATATCATACTATTTAGCTATGATTAATATAGTTTAGTATAAGCCAATTAAAAAAGAAGTCAAGTCCTTAAAACTAGCATTAACTTGAAGATGGCCCATCTCTTATCTATAAGATAGAAAAAAATGGGAATGGGAAGGTTTATTTATGAGAAAAATCTTAATCAGTTTACTCCTTTTGCTTGGGCTTGTCATGGCTTTTGTGATTGGAGATATTTACTCAGAAGGTAAGTGGATGGCCTTCATTGAGACTGAGATTTTAAAGCTAGAAAAAGAAAAAGAAGCAGTCGCAAAAGAGCTTGTCGGAAAGGATCAGATGGTCGCACTCTTTAATCAAACGAGTCAGATAACAGATACAGATCTAATTGAATATTACAGTTTAAAAAATGTCGATGAGCGGCTCGAATGGGTCAAGCAGTTTGTCGGGAATAGTAAGCAGGATGAGCAGCGTTTCTATCATTATCTGGCTTACATTGACCGGGCTGAGCTTGACTTAAATTATATTAAACGCGAGCCAATGGCAATTGAACTCACACATGCAGGGGCAAAGGAGGCCATGCAAACGGTCGGACTTGCAGAATTATATGATTTAGACTTAGAGGACGATTTAAAAATAAGTGACTTAAAATCACAAATTAAGTCAGGTGACTTAAAGTTTAAGGGGCATGAGCTGTATGTGATTGAGCCTTATTATCAGGACCAAAAAGCAGCAAGGAAGGCCAATGAAAAGATAAATACGATTGTCACAAAACATCATGATTCAAATCAGGCTTTTGATGAAAGTATCTTAAAAAAATTAGAGCAAGCCCTCAAAGAAGACTTAGGGCATATCAAAATGGTGACCTATGAAACAACTGCTATTGAGGATGTGAGTACGGGTGAGTATTTAGCCTCCCTCAGTGCATCAAAGAAGCGCCTGGATTGGATTGAAGCTGAGACGGGGACAACAACAATCATGTTAGGTAAAGAATTTGCCATGCCTAAAGATGAAATGCTTGATCTTTATTTGCTTAAAAACTTAGATCAACTTGAACTTGAATTTGCAAATTATGCCTTTCAGACAGATAAAGTCGGAATTGAGGATCCTTTCTTAGATGCGGTGATCAATCATTACATTGATATAACCGATCTTGACTTACTCATTGAAGCGTCAAATGGACACTTAGATTTTGAGGACTTAGCGATTTATACGGTAGCTAAGGGCAAGGTCCGAGCGCCGAAACAACGTGTTTATTTAAATCAGGAAGAGGCCGTTAAGAAAGTAAAGGAAAGAAGAAACTATCAAGCAATTAAGGATTAACTTGCTCAAACTGCCTTAAACTTGAGTTTTAAGTCATAAATAAGTATGAAAACAGCAAAACCTTGAGGGGTTTTGCTGTTTTTTCTTGTGAAAAATAAAGTTAGCCGAGATGAAGGCTGACCTTACCCTTGCTAATCTAGTTAGCAAGGGAGGTGAACAAATGAGTTACGAATCATTTCTTCAAGCGCAGGAAAGAAGGATTTACTATCATATCCACCAGCTCAGGATTCCTTATGCCTATCATGAGGAGTTTTATGCTGAGGGGATGGTCATTTTATGGCAGGCTTATGAGGCCTTTGATCCGGAGCAAGGCGAGCTCAATGCTTTTTTAAATGCCAGACTGAGACTGCGATTCATTGATCTCATCCGGCGAAATACACGCCGGCAAGAGGTTGAAAGAGAGGCAGAAGTGGCCATCACAAACTTGATCGCCACTGGCAATAAAATTAAGCGAAGCAATCAACATCTCCTAGATGTGACGGGGATTTACATTTTTGATGCGTCTTTGTTTCATGAGATCCGGAATAAACTGACGCAGCGCCAGTGGAAGTGGCTTTACTCTTATGTCATTGAAGGCTATAAGTTACGTGAGATCGCTGAGCGGGAAAATGTCGAGCTTGAGGCGGTCAAGGGCTGGGCAAAAGCAGCCAGAGCTAAGTTAAGGCAAGATCCTGATTTAAAAAAACGAATAAAAAAATCAATTGAGGAGCGATAAAATGATTGAAATTATTTCTTTACCCATTCCAAAGTCAAATAAGCGGACCCGTCCAGGACGTAAGTTAAAACCAACATCAATTACCATTCATGAAACAGCCAATACAAATGTCCGTGCCAATGCACGTGCCCATGCCTTACTCCAGCAAAATGGTAATCCAAGACAGGCGAGCTGGCACTTTACGGTAGATGATGAGAAGGAAGTTTATCAGTCAATTCCAGTCAATGAAGTGAGCTATCATGCGGGCACACGCTCAGGTAATCACACCAGTCTCTCGATTGAAATCTGTGTCAACCGAGACGGTAACTACTTAAAGGCCGTTGATCACGCCATCAGCCTCATCAAATACCTCCAAATCCGTCATCCATCCATTAAAAAAGTTGTCCCTCATTATCATTGGAGCCGGAAGAACTGCCCGCGCTACCTCCGAGCTGGTACAAAAGGCATCAGCTGGCCTACTTTCGAGCGCGAAATCAAGCAGCGCATTCCAACCTTGCTCAAAGCAAAAGCCTACCAAGAAACAAAAAAACTCCGCGTCGGTTCCAAAGTGAAAATCTTAAAGTCCGCCACCCATTACGCTACAGGTGAACGCATCCCGAACTGGGTTAAGAATAAGAGCCACACGGTTATGCAAACCAGTAGTAACCGTGTCCTGCTTAAAGAAATTTACAGTTGGGTGAAAATCAAGGACCTCGCTTTATAAATGGATAATTTTAGGTAGATAAAGGCTTGATATACCAGCTTTTGTAAGTTATTTGACTGAAATTAAAGATTTTTAAGAAAATTTAAAGAATCTTGTTGACAGCGCTTTCATTTTAGTTTAATATTTGAAATACTAAAAATCAAAAAATAATAAGCTAAATGAGGAAAAGGTTATGAAAGAAATGACATCTGTCCTTGTCACAGGATATGCAAAAGCACCAAGTGGCACATCTATGTATGAAGTTTACCGTCATGCCGGCATTGTTTTAGAGATTGAGTTAGCAACTCATACGATTTTAAATGTCGAGTTTACCATGATCGCAGACTTAACAAACAGTTTCTTTAGGCGTTTGATTGTTGGCTATAAGTTAGATGAGGGTTTAGCTGAGATCATCAAGCGAATTAAAACCTATTATATCGCTCCGTCCCAGCAAGCAATTATCGTCGCCCTGCAATCAGCCAATCAAAGATACTGGGAGCACTTAAAAGTAGTCAACAAAATTTAATCATTGGTTATATTGAGCTGGAATGGTCTCCCCATTTCAGAATTATCTTTAAAACCGAGATCTATTATGAAGAGCCTTAGGCAGTAATTTCCTAATGCGTCTGATTAATTTGTCTCGGTTTTTTGTTTTTTTTACTTAGAGAGAAAGGAAGTTTTAAGATGAAGAAAGTTTTATCAGCAGAAGAAGCAGTAGAAAAAATCAAGCCAGGTGACACAGTCATGGTTGGAGGTTTTGGTTTAGTTGGTTGTCCGCTCACGCTAGTTGAAGCCTTAGTTGAATCAGGGAAGAATGAGCTGACGATTGTGAGTAATAATTTAGGAGAGCAAGGCAAGGGGCTAGGTAAGCTTGTTTTAAATAAACAAGTTAAAAAAGGAATTGGTTCATATTTTACCTCAAACATTGATGTTGTCACTGCCTATAAAAATAAAGAAATCGAAATCGAACTCAAACCTCAAGGGACCTTATCTGAAGCTATTCGTTCCGGTGGGGCGGGTTTAGGCGGTTTTTACACGCCGGTGAGTTACGGGACGAAGTTAGGTGAAGGAAAGGACGTTCGGGTCATTGAAGATAAGCCTTATGTTTTTGAGCCTTCGCTGAGAGCAGATGTCGCACTCGTCAAGGCGTTGAAGGCGGATAAATTAGGTAATCTCGTCTACCGAAAAACCTCACGTAACTTCAATCCACTTATGGCGACAGCAGCTAAAACTGTACTTGTTGAAGTTGAAGAAATTGTTGAGGTTGGTGAGCTGTCAGCAGAAGAAATCGTCACACCGCACTTATATGTTGATTATTTAATTTTAAAGGAGAATAAAGATGGACAGTAGAGATTATATTGCAAAGCGTGCTGCAAAAGAACTTAAGGAAGGAGATGTTGTCAATTTAGGCATTGGGATTCCGACGCGTGTCGTTGACTTTTTAAGTGATGAGACGACAGTTCACCTGCATTCAGAAAATGGGGTGTTAGGTGTCGGACCAAGTCCAAGTGAAGACGAGGTGGATGCGGATTTAGTGAATGCAGGTAAACTTCCGATCACAGTCAAGAAGGGGGCAGCTTACTTCGATAGTGCGGCTTCTTTTTCAATGATTCGTGGAGGGCACATCGATGTTTCTATTCTCGGTGTTTTACAAGTTGATGAAAGAGGAAAAATCGCTAACTGGGCCATTCCAGGTGAGAATATTTTAGGTGTAGGGGGTGCCATGGACCTCCTTGAAGGCTCAAAGCGCGTCATCGTGACCATGCAGCATTTAACCCGAAATGGTGAGATTAAAATCGTCAAAGAGCTTGCCTACCCACAGACTTCAGAGCGACGGGTCGATGTCATCATTACAGAGATGGCGGTCTTTGAGGTTAAGGATCGAGGCTTAGTCTTAAGGGAAGTCGCAGCGGGATACACATTAGAAGAGGTAAAGAAATCAACAAGTGCCTCATTTGAAATTAATTTAAAGGAGTAGATAAAAATGGTAGTGATTGTCAGTGCATTAAGAACAGCAATTGGGAAATATGGGGGCGTCTTAAAGGACATTGAACCTGAGGAACTTGTTTCAAAGGTGATGAAAAATAACTTGGCTGAACTTGCTCAAGGGCCTGAGATTATTGATGAAGTCATTCTCGGACATACCAAACAGAGTGCACATAATCCAAACATTGCCCGTATCGCAGCCTTAAAAACAGGAATTAAGGAAGCTTCACCTGCTCACACAGTTCAGATGCAGTGTGGGTCGTCAATGCAGGCGGTTATGAATGCCTGTATGTCGATTCAAACAGGGCAGAGTGATGTTGTTTTAGCAGGTGGGGTTGAGGTCATGTCACAGGCTCCTTATTATTTCGTAAAAAACCGTTTCGGAATCCGGCCGGGTGAGATGACTCTTTATGATTCAAATATTGAAAGTCAGCCCAAGTCACAGCCAAGTGAGCTTTATGGTGAGTTTTCAATGGGGATTACGGCAGAAACCCTAGCAGATAAATATGACATTTCCCGCCAAGAACAGGATGAATTTGCCTTAAGAAGTCAGGAAAAAGCTAAAAAAGCAATCGAAAGTGATCGTTTCTTAGATGAAATTGTTCCGATTTCACTTCAGAAGAAAAATTACGAAGCCTCACTCTGTGTGCAAGATGAATTTCCCCGTGAGACGACCATGGAGGGACTAGCTAAATTAAGACCGGCCTTTAAAGCTGATGGCAGTGTGACGGCAGGAAATTCGACTGGAAGAAATGACGGGGCATCGACACTTGTCTTAATGAGTGAGGAGAAGGCGGCTGAGCTGAATCTAAAGCCACTCGTCAAGGTGACAAGCTACGCAAGTGCAGGGCTGAGCCCGAAAGAAATGGGGCTCGGTCCGGTGCCAGCGACAAAAAAAGCCCTTGAAAAAGCAGGTCTCACTCTTGATGACATTGACATCATTGAGCTGAATGAAGCCTTTGCAGCCCAGTCACTGGCAGTGATTAAGGAGTTAGGTTTAGATAAGGAGAAAGTCAATGTCAATGGCGGTGCAATTGCGCTCGGTCACCCACTCGGGGCAACAGGGGCACGCATTTTAACAAGCCTTATCCATGAAATGAAGAAAGAAGACCTTAAGTACGGCCTAGCGACCATGTGTATTGCAGGTGGCTTAGGTGTAGCAATGGTGGTGGAAAATCAATGATTGATCATGTATTTCACCGGGATTTATTTAAAGCGTATCCAATCATCACACACGGTCAAGGCGCTTACTTATATACAAAAGACGGTCAGCGCTATTTAGATGCAAGCTCAGGTGCGGTAGCGGCCAATCTCGGTCACACTAACCCAGAGATTGCAGAAGCCATGTATGAGCAAGCCAAACGCGTCGGTTTTGTTCATACCATGCGTTTTGAAACAGAGAACTTACATGCGCTTGCTAAAAAAATAGCCGAATTAGCACCAGCTTCTTTAAATACAGTTTATTTTGCCTCAGGTGGGTCAGAAGCAAATGAAAGTGCCATTAAACTCGTTCATCAATATCATCAGAGCCGTGGTAAAGGCAATAAAAATATGATTATCGCCCGCTGGCAGTCCTATCACGGGAATACAATTGGCTCACTGTCTGTTGGTGGTGACATTAAGCGCAGGCAACTTTACTCAAACCTCCTGATGCGCTCAGTTCATATCGACGGACCAAGTCCTGCTTACGCCTATGAAGATGAAGAAGCACATGTAAGCGAATTGATTAGTCAACTGAAGCGTCAAATCAATGAAGTCGGTGCAGATAATATCGGTGCGGTCATGATGGAGTCAATCGTCGGGAGTCAGCAAGGTGCGATTGTCCCACCGAAAAACTACTTTAAAGCCGTTCAGAAGGTCTGCCGTGAAAATGATTTACTTTTAATCTGTGATGAAGTCATGACAGGATTTGGGCGGACGGGCAAGCATTTTGCTGTCGAACACTTTGGAATCGAGCCAGATATCATCACCTTTGGTAAGGGGGTCTCGGCTGGTTACGCTCCGCTCTCAGGCATGATTGTAAGCGATCAGCTCATCCAGGCAATAAAAGAATACAGTGATGGTAAGTTCGTTCACGGTTATACCTATAGCGGTCATCCAGTCAGTGTCGCAGCGGGTCTTGCCGCACTCAAAAAGTATGAAGAAAATGAGGTCCTGGCTAATTGTCAGCGGATTTCAGCCTATTTATTCACTGAATTAAAAAAGTTGCAAAAGAAGATCGATTATTTAATTGACGTTCGTGGAAAAGGTTTACTGATTGGTCTTGAATTTACTGAAACAGAAAGAAGTCAGGCGAAATTCCAGCAAGGAAATCTGTCTGATGCCATTAATCAAGCCTGTATGGAAAGAGGAATGATTCTTTACCCCGGCTCAGGTGGCATTGATGGAGTTAAAGGTTATCATGCACTCGTCGCTCCGCCACTGACAACAAGTAAAAAAGAAGCAGAAGAAATCATTCGTATTTTAAAAGAGGTCTTATAAAAAAAGAAGAGGATGAGGAAGATGAGGAAATTACTCGTAATTATTTTAGCAAGTCTAGTTCTAGCAGCATGTGGAACAGCTAATAAAGGAGAAAGTCAATTAGCTAAAATTGAAGCAGATAAAAAGCTAGTCGTAGGGATTGAGGGTGCCTATCCCCCATTTAACTACTTTGATTCAAATAATAAATTAGTCGGTTTTGATGTTGATATTGCTGATGAAATTGCTAAGCGAATGGAAGTTGAAATTGAATACAAGCCAACGCCTTGGGATACAATCATTGGCGGCTTACAGGCGAAGAAGTTTGATGTCATTATTTCAAGTGTTGCCCCAACAGAGGAGCGTAAAGCCAAGGTTGATTTTACAGATTCTTACTACACAACAGGTGTTCAAATCTTTACTGAGGAAGGCTCAGACATTAAAACACATGCAGACATTGAAGGAAAGAAAGTCGGTGTAGCAACAGGAACAACTTTTGCTGAAGAAGCTGAACGTCTAGGAGGTCAGGCAGTCTTTTATGATAATGATTTATTAACTTTTCAAGACTTAACGAATAAACGTGTGGATGCGGTCATTACAGATCGTGCAGTCGGAAGCCGAATTATTAAGGAACATGGCTATCCTTTTGTAGCCATTGGGGATTTATTATATGAGGAAAAACCAGGCATCACTCTAGCAAAAGATGAGCCTGAATTAAAAGAGAAATTAAATGAAATTTTAAAAGAAATGAAAGCAGACGGAACATACGAACAGATCAGTCAAGAATGGTTTGGAGAGAATATAGAGTAGGAGTGAAGGTAAATGTTGGATTTTAGTTTAGTCGTAGATTACATCCCGTTTCTCGTAAAGGCAGCGGGACTGACCTTTGTTTTATCAGTCATTTCGATTGTCCTAGGCTTAGTGCTTGGTTTAATCGTAGCCTTAATGAAAATATCTAAGGTAAGACCACTTGTTTTAATTGCTGACTTTTACTTATGGCTCATTCGGGGAACGCCCCTACTCGTTCAGCTCTTTTTAGTTTACTTTGGTCTGCCGCAACTTGGTGTCGAAATCAGTCCTTTCTTATCCGCTGTTATTGCGCTCGGCGTGAATGCGGGGGCTTACATTGCAGAGATTTACCGTGGCGGGATTCAATCAGTGCCAAAGGGGCAAATTGAAGCGGCCGAAGCCCTGGGAATGAAGTATCCAAAAATCA
>JASLIE010000172.1 GCA_030152985.1 Bacillaceae bacterium | reverse complement strand
CCACAAAGCCCCCATCTCAGTAAACCCTACAAATGGCATGTATTTCTTCCCGACAACATCCCCACAGAACAAAAACTGCTCATGGATTGCCCACTCTCATATTGATTTTATTCAAGAGGCAGAATTTCAACAAACAAAAATTAACTTTAAAAACGGTGAGTCACTCATTGTTGATGTATCTTATGGTTCAATGATGAATCAAATTCAGCGAACAGCTCAGTTTAGGTATTTATTAGCAGACCGAATGAAGAAAATAAGTACAGTAAGTAAATAAAAATATGTTAGAATAAGAAGTTAGAGTACTCTTTTATTTGAGGAGGAGTTTAATTGACTTTAAATTTAATTCTTGGTCGTGTGAGTTATGATAAAAATGATTATTTAATTAAAGAAATAAGTGAGAAGATAAAGTCGGACCCTTTAGGGGATCCGATTATTTACATTACTCCTGAACAAATGACTTTTGAACAAGAAAAAGCATTGTTTTTAGAAGAAGTTTCCGGCAGTTTGCGTGCCCAGATTTTAAGTTTTTCACGCTTAGCCTGGCATGTATTACAAGAAACAGGTGGCGCTAAGAAACAGTTTATTAGCTCGATTGGTGCCCAAATGATGTTAAGAAAAATTATTGAAGAAAAAGAGTCTCCTTTTCTTGCATTTGAAAAAGCGGTTGATAAGCAAGGATTTATTGAAGAGCTTGAAGGAGTGATGATTGAGTTTAAACGTCACCTTATTACGCCAGTGTCGCTTAGTGAACAAATAATACATCTCAAGCAAATGAATGCATCACCTGCTCTTATTCACAAATTAACAGATTTAAATTATATTTATGATGATTTTCACTCACGTTTACAAGATCACTATATAGACGGTGAAGATCAACTTCAAATGCTTGCTGAACAATTAAAGGATGCTCAGTTAATTAAAAATGCTGATATCTATATTAATGGATTTTATCGTTTTACACCGAAAGAACTGTCAATCATTGAAGCTTTGTTAAATCATGCTAAAAGTGTGACGGTAGCACTTACTGTAGATGAAGAACTAGAGCGTTTAGATGAGTTAGACTTATTTTATCAAACAAAAGAAACCTATCATAAATTAATGAATTTAGCTGTATCTATGAATCTTACCGTCAATAAGAAACATCTAACGGCAGAATCGAGCTATCTTAAGGATCCTTACTTAGCTCACTTAGAAGCGCACTTTGACACACGTCCAGCTCCGCAAAAAATAGTTGCTGATGACTTTCCAATTGAACGAGCCGAAGCTGTTCATGCACGTGCAGAGGTAGAAGGGGTCGCTCAAAAAATAAATGAACTCATTCGCACACGTCACTATCAGTATAAAGATATTGTTATTTATATGCGTGATCCAGATACTTATCATAGCTTAATTAAAACAATATTTACTGATTATGGTTTGCCTGTATTTATTGATGAAAAAGAACACATGATTAATCACCCATTGATTGAGTTAATCCGTTCTTTTTTAGATAGCGTTGAAAGTAATTGGCGACATGAAGATTTATTTAGGTTGCTTAAAACAGGTTTTATTCCTAGTACGGATGAAAGCTATCCCCTGACAAGTGATGCAATTGATGTGTTAGAAAATTATTGTTTAGAATATGGGATTCGTTATAAGCAACAATGGACTCAAGATGAAGAATGGCTTGTCCAACGATTTAGAGGATTTAATCAAGCGGTTCAGACCGATAGTGAAAAGGAACTTCAAGTTAGAATTAATCGCTATAGGGAACAAGTTTTAGCCGCTTTATTAAAAAGTGATGAAGAAATTAGACGTGTAAAAACAGTTCAAGAAAAAGCCAGCCTTATTTTTGAATTTTTAATTAATTTAGATGTTCCAGCAAAGTTAGAAGTTCAACGATTTAAATACGATGAACAAGGCGAGTTAGAAAGAGGACGTGAACAAGAACAAGTTTGGCAAGCTCTCATTCAATTATTAGATGAGTTTGTTGAAATTCTTGGTGAGGAATCAATCAGTCAAAAAAGCTTTAGAACAATACTAGAAGCGGGACTTGAATCCTTAGAGTTTTCCCATGTACCACCAAGTTTAGATCATATTATTGTTGCAACAATTGATCAGTCGCGAATTAATCATAAAAAAGCAGCGTTTTTACTCGGTGTAAATGAAGGCATGTGGCCTAAGGCACCAGCTACAGAAGGTATGTTAAATGAGGATGAACGTGAACAACTTAAAGTAAATGGCTTAGTTCTAGCTGAAAGTAATCGCAGGCAACTTTTAGATGATTCATTTTATATGCACATTGCTTTTTCAACAGCGACAGAATATCTCTGGGTAAGCTATCCAATTAGTGATGAAGGCAGAACAAAGATGCCAGCTCAAATCATTAGGCGACTTGAAGAATTGTTTGCCCCCCTAGCCCCGCCTCTTTTACTTCAAGATCCAGATGAACTTTTAGATGCGAGACGTTTTATTTCAAAACCAATTACGACTAGAGCGGCCTTGACTTCACAACTAGCTAAGTATTTAAGGGGAGAGGAGATTGACCCAATCTGGCGGTCTGTTTTAAATTGGTATATCAAAAATGATGAGAACAGAACAACACAAAAGGTTTTAAAGAGTCTTTTTTATCAAAATGAACCGAAGAAGTTGTCAGAAAAATCACTTCAAGCACTCTATCCGAGTACAATTAAAACAAGTGTTTCACGTTTAGAGACTTATCATCGCTGTAAATATCAACACTTTTTAAAATATGACTTAAAGTTAGAAGCACGTAAAACATATACATTTGAAGCCCCTGACATGGGACAACTCTTTCATGAAGCCCTTAAGTTAATTACCGAGTGGATTCATCTAGAAGGTAAAAGTTTTAAGGAAGTAAATCGTGAACAAGCAAATCACTATGCACGTCGGTCAATCCAGAAGTTGGGTCCGGTCTTAGAACATCAAATCTTATCAAGTTCAGAACGCTATAAATATATTCAAATCAAGCTAGAAGAAATTATTGCCCAAGCTACATTTATATTAAGTGAACAAGCAAGACTAACAGAATTTTCGCCTGTTGGAATTGAGCTTGGTTTTGGTATGGAACGTGGCCTAGATCCACTTGAAATAAAGCTCCCTAACGGTTATCAATTGATTTTAAGGGGGCAAATTGATCGCGTAGATCAAGCTCGTAACAATGATCAGCTTTATCTACGAATTATTGATTATAAGTCAAGTTCAAGAGCACTTGACTTTACTGAAGTCTATTACGGATTAGCCCTTCAGATGTTGACTTATTTAGATGTTGTTTTAACACAATCTCAAGCTTGGCTAGGTGAGCAAGCAAAAGCAGCAGGCGTCCTATACTTTCATATTCATAATCCGTATATTAATGAGCCGAAAGATTTAAGTGAAAAAGGAATTGAAAAAGAGTTATTTAAAGCCTATAAAATGAAGGGTGTTTTACTAGCGGATCCTGATGTTGTTAGCCTAATGGATACATCACTTGAAAGTGGCACAAGTCAGATTATACCTGCTGGACTTAAACGTGACGGAGATTTTTACAGTAACTCCCATATCGCAAACGAAGGAGAAATAAATGAACTCAGACATTATATGCATCATCTGATAAGGCAGTCAGGTCTAAGCATGACCTCAGGTGAACTTGAATTAGATCCCTATGAAGATGGTCAAATGACTGCTTGTACTTTTTGTGAGTTTAGGTCAGTTTGTCAATTCGATCCAGAGCTTCCTAAGAATAATTATCGTAAACTTCTTAAACTTAAAGATGAGGAAGTCATTAAAAAAATAAGCGATATAAACGAGAAAGGAGAAGTTTAATGCAGTGGACTGAAGAACAAAGTGAAGCGATTTATAAAGATGGCAAGGATATCTTAGTATCTGCAGCAGCGGGTTCAGGGAAAACAGCTGTGTTAGTTGAACGGATTATTCAAAAAGTAATATCAGAAAAAAATCCAATTAATATTGATGAGTTATTTGTTTCGACATTTACAAACGCAGCAGCTGAGGAAATGCGCAGCCGAATTGGCGCCAGAATTGAGAGTGAACTGGAAAACACTCCGGCTTCTAAACATTTAAAAAAGCAAATTTCACTTCTTCAACAGGCTTCAATCTCAACCTTACACTCGTTTTGTATGAAGGTTGTTCGTGAAAATGCTTATTTAATTGACTTAGATCCAGGCTTTACCTTATCTGATGAAATTGAGACAGCCCTCCTCTTGAA
>JASLIE010000152.1 GCA_030152985.1 Bacillaceae bacterium | reverse complement strand
TGAAAAAGCTGCCATTTTCCACATAAGTGAGAAGTTAAGTTTCCTTTTAGTTAAACTAGCAAATTTTGTTGCGATATAGGCAATGATTGATAAGACAATAAAAATAATAATAACAATAATTAAATAATGAAAGAAGAAAAAATAAATAAAATAGAAAAAAGGTCCAATTTCAACATTGAGGGAACTGCTGTTTGAAATTTGATATAAGTATTCAGGGATTGAAACAAGTGCAAGGAGTATAAACATATAAACAACAACAATATCCATACCGACACGGTTAAGTGCAAAGGCTGCTTTTTTCTTTGGTAATTGCAGGCTGTTAATGAAAGTTTTCCAAAATATCATTTCATTCAAATCCTTTATTGTATTCTCTTATGCTTATCATATCATGGAAGGGGTATATATATATATAAATTGCCTAAGAATCGCTTGAAATGATTTAAGTATCGCTTAGAAATCTGTTATTATAGTAGAATGAGTATTAAATTAGAGGTGTAAAAATGGATCAATCAAAAAAAATAACAGATGGCGCACTTTTAATGGCTGTATATATTATATTACTACTACTTACAATGTATGTGCCATTATTTGTTTTAGTGGGAATGTTTTTGATTCCAATTCCCTTTGTTGTATATGCGTCTAGATACAGCTATAAAGCAACACTTGTTTTAGTTCTTTTATCCTTCTTGCTTTCAATCATGTTTGCAACCGTGATTTCCTTGCCATTAACACTTTTAGCAAGTTTAACAGGAACAGTAATCGGTACATCTATCTATAAAAAGAATTCAAGCTATGAGATTTGGGCAAAAGGAGCTTTGGCTTATTTAGTTGGTTTTGTTTTATTATTTATTGTTTCACAAGTTGTTTTAATTATTGACTGGCAGGCAGAAATCAATCGAATGGTTGATGAATCAATGGAAGTTTCTGAAACATTATTTAAAGAGGCCGGACTAGAAGAACAAGCAACAGAACAAATTGAACTCATCAGAGAACAGATGAAACTTGTTACGCTCATGCTACCTGCTAGCTTAGCAGTAGCGAGTATTATATTAGCCTTTTTAACACAATGGATGAGTTATCTGATCATGAACCGTGTTTTTCAAGAAAAATATCGGTTTCCACCATTTGCTGCTTTTAATTTACCCATGTCGCTTTTTTGGCTTTATTTTCTGACATTATTTGTATCGCTCTTTACAACCGGAGAGCAGACAAATTTTGCGATAATCATAAGCAATGCGGGGATTATTTTAGGAAGTTTAATGGTGATTCAAGGGTTATCGTTTATTGTGTTTTACAGTAAATACAAGGGACTACCAAAAGTCTTGATGGTGTTTATGTTGATTTTTGCTCTTATATTGCTTCCGATTGTTCGCTTACTCGGTGTCATTGATCTTGGTTTCCAGTTAAAGCGAAGGTTAAGTTTAAAGGCTGAAAAATAAGGAGTTGAGACATGTATGAAAGAGTTAAAAGACAAGCCGTTAATTAGTCATCATATTTGGTTAATTTATCTTTTATCAATCATTACAATAGCTATACTATTTTATTTTCATTGGATCTTGGCACTTGTTTTAGCGGTACTCTTTATTTTAACTTTCTTTTACATGCATGAGTCAGAAAAAGAACGTCGTGAAAAAGAGTTAGATTATATTACGAATTTATCCTACCGAGTTGAAAGCGTTGAAAAGGATGCTTTGATGGAGATGCCAATTGGAATTATCCTGTATAATGAGTACCGGGAAATTGAATGGGTCAATCCATATTTAAAAGATTTTTATGAAGGTGAGACTTCGATAGGCAGTTCGCTTAAAATAATTTCATCCGAACTCTATGAACTTGCTGATTTAGAAAATAAGGAAGCAGTCTTAGCTGAAGAAAAAGAAGTCAAAGAAAATTATCAAATAAAGATTGAGGATTTAGAGTTTCAAACAATCATTGACCATAAAAAAAGATTAATCTATTTATTTGATAATACGAAATACCTAAAGTTAAAAAGAGATTATCATCATGAAAAAACAGTGATTGCATTTATCTATTTAGATAACTATGAAGAAATTTCCCGAAATATGAGTGATAATACAAGAAGTTTATTAAATTCAAAAGTGACTCAGGCCTTAAATAATTGGGCGGATAATTACGGGTTTTACTTGAAGCGAACTAGTCAAGATCGTTTTTTAGGTATCTTGAATGAAGAGGTACTTGAAAGTGTAGAAAGGTCTAAATTTGAAATTTTAGACGAGGTCCGTCAAATCATTGTTGATGAAGGACAAAGAAATCCAGTGACCTTAAGTATTGGAATCGGAACAGGTGAGGTAAGTGTACCTGAACTTGCTAAACTTGCTCAATCTGGACTTGATCTTGCTTTAGGGCGAGGGGGAGACCAAATCACAATTCGTGATGAAGAAGGTAAGGTCCGTTTTTATGGCGGTAAAACAAACCCAATGGAAAAGCGAACCCGCGTAAGAGCACGTGTCATCTCTCATGCCCTTAAGGAACTTGTGATTGAAAGTGACAATGTTATAATAATGGGGCATAAAGGACCTGATATGGACTCGCTTGGTTCAACAATCGGTGTTTTAAATATTGCTAAATCAAACGAGGTTGAGGGTTATGTTGTATTTGATGAGTCAGATGTGACAACAGGTGTCACCCGAGTACTTGATCGAATCAAAGAAGAAGGCGAATTATGGCGTCACTTTATTAGTCCAGAGGATGCAGAGGCAATTATTACGAAGAAGAGTTTAGTCGTTGTAGTTGATACGCATCGTCCGAGTATGGTTGCGCATGAAACGCTGCTTCATCAAACAGACCGAAGAGTTGTGATTGATCATCATCGTCGCGGCGAAGACTTTATTGAAAGTCCGATCCTTGTTTACATGGAGCCTTATGCTTCATCAACAGCCGAATTAGTAACGGAATTGATCGAATATCAACCGAAGAAGAAAAAGTTAAGTTCACTTGAGGCAACATCACTACTTGCGGGTATTATTGTTGATACGAAGAGTTTTGCTTTAAGAACAGGTTCACGTACTTTTGATGCAGCATCATACTTACGTTCAAAAGGTGCAGACCCGGTCATTATTCAACATTTTTTAAAAGAAGACTTAGATACCTATGTTAAGAAGGGTAAGTTAATTGAGAAATCATATTTATATAAAGATCATTTAGCAATTGCTAAGGCAGATGAAAAAGACCGGTTTAATCAAATTTTAATCGCACAAACAGCCGATACTTTACTGACAATGAATCAAGTCGAAGCATCATTTGTTATTTCTACGCGTGATGATGGTAAAATATCTATAAGTGCCCGTTCTCTTGGAGAGGTAAATGTTCAAATCATTATGGAATCTTTAGAGGGTGGAGGCCATTTAACAAATGCAGCGACCCAAGTAGAAGGTAAGACGATTGATGAGGTAGAAGCAATGTTACAAGAAGCAATTGATCTATATCTAGAAGGGAGAAATGAATCATGAAAGTAATTTTATTAAAAGATGTTAAAGGGCAAGGGAAAAAAGGTGAGGTTAAAAAGGTTTCACCAGGTTATGCACAAAACTATTTAATTAAAAATAATTTAGCAGAAGAAGCAACAGCAGCTAACTTAAATAAATTAAAGTCACAGCAGAAAAAGGCAGAAAGAACTGCTCGGGAAGAAAAACAAGAAGCAGAAGAGTTAAAAATAGCACTTGAAAAAGTGAAAGTAGAAATCACTGCTAAGTCAGGAGATGATGGACGCTTATTTGGGTCAATTACAAATAAACAAATCGCAGAAGAATTAAAGGCTAAGCATGATTTAGTCGTAGATCGTCGTAAAATTGAACTCGATGAGCCGATTAAGTCACTTGGTACAACGAAAGTCAGAGTGAAATTACATCCAGAAGTAACAGGAACGATTAATGTACATGTGAGTGAAGCGTAAAGCTTCCGAGCTAGAGGAGGCAGGACTTTGAATTCATTTACTGATCGTACACCACCACATAATTTAGAAGCGGAACAATCAGTGCTCGGTGCAATTCTATTAGAACCAGAGGCTTTTTCGACGGCAGCTGAGTTACTCCTTCCGTCTGACTTTTATCGATCGAATCATCAAGCAATCTTTCAAACGATGTATACATTATTTGAAAAGGGTGAGCCGATTGATGTTGTTACGGTTGCAACAACACTTGCTAATATTGATCAACTTGAACAAGTTGGCGGTATTGTCTATTTAACTGAACTTGCAGATAGTGTTCCGACAGCAGCAAATGTGGGGTATTACAGTGAGATTGTTGAAGAAAAATCATTGTTACGTCGGTTAATTCGTACGGCAACAGATATTGTGACACAAACATACGAAAAAGAAGACAAAGTAGAAGAAGTACTAGACGAAGCCGAGCGAACAATATTAGAAGTATCAGGCAAAAAAAATACAGGTGCATTTAAACCAATAAAAGATGTTTTAGTTAATGTCTATGAAAACATAGAAGAACTCCATCAGAGCGATGGAGATGTCACGGGTATAGCAACAGGTTATAAAGATTTAGACCGAATGACATCAGGTTTTCAGCAAAATGATTTAATCATTATCGCAGCACGTCCTTCGGTTGGTAAGACGGCATTTGCTTTGAATATTGCTCAGAATGTAGCAGTAAATTCAGATGAAAATGTTGCTATTTTCAGTCTTGAGATGGGTGCAGATCAATTAGTTCAGCGTATGCTTTGTGCGGAAGGGAATATTGATTCACAACGCCTAAGGACAGGTAAGTTGATTGGTGAAGACTGGGAGAAGTTAACTCTTGCCATGGGAAGTCTTTCTCATGCTGGTATTTATATTGATGATTCTCCGGGTATTCGCGTGAGTGATATTCGTTCTAAATGTCGCCGTTTAAAGCAAGAACACGGTCTTGGAATGATTATTATAGACTATTTACAACTGATTCAAGGAAGTGAAGGGTCACAAGATAATAGGCAACAGGAAGTATCGGAAATATCACGTTCACTCAAAGGACTTGCAAGAGAACTGGAAGTTCCTTTAATTGCCCTATCACAGTTATCGCGTGGCGTTGAATCTCGACAAGATAAACGTCCAATGATGTCTGACTTGAGGGAGTCAGGGAGTATTGAGCAGGATGCGGATATTGTTGGTTTCTTATATCGTGATGATTATTATGATGATGAGAGTGAGAAGCAAGATATTATTGAAATTATTATCTCAAAACAACGTAATGGTCCTACAGGAACAATTGAACTCGCCTTTGTAAAAGAATATAATAAATTTGTTGATGTAAGTTATCATTATGGTGAGGGAGATATTCCGCCAGCCTAAGTATTTAACAAGATAGTTGACTGAATTGAACAGTAGCTATCTTGTTTTTATTTAAGTAAGTAGTCAAAGACATTTTCTAGAAAATGAGCTAAGATAGAGGTATATGAAGATTTATAAATTTAAAAAAAGAGGTGTCAGAAATGGGACTTAAGGTACTCGTTGTTGACGATGAAAAACCAATTGCAGATATATTAAAATTTAATTTAGAAAAAGAAGGTTATGACGTCATCATGGCCCATGATGGGAATGATGCAATTGAACTTGCAGAACAGGAACGTCCGGATTTAATTTTACTTGACATCATGTTACCAGGCAAAGATGGAAATGAAGTTTGTCGTGAAGTTAGAAAAACACAGTCAATGCCAATTATTATGTTAACAGCCAAAGATTCAGAAATAGATAAGGTGATAGGTTTAGAATTAGGTGCAGATGATTATGTGACAAAACCATTTAGTAACAGAGAATTAATTGCCCGGGTAAAAGCCAATTTAAGACGTCATCAACTTGTAGAAGAAGATGATGGTACAGTACCGGCAAAGAAAGATATTCCAATCGGTAATCTCACTATTCATCCAGATGCTTACAGTGTTTCAAGAGACGGAGAACATATTGATCTGACACACCGTGAATTTGAGTTATTTCACTATCTCGCACGTCATATCGGACAAGTGATGACTCGGGAACATTTACTTGAAACGGTTTGGGGTTATGATTATTTTGGTGATGTACGTACGGTTGATGTTACGGTTAGAAGGCTACGTGAAAAGATTGAAGAAGATCCAAGTAGTCCAAAATGGATTATTACGCGTAGAGGAGTTGGCTATTATTTAAGTAATCCAGATGAGGAGTAAGTGAGATGAAAAAAGTAGGTTTTTTTCGTTCGATTCAATTAAAGTTTATTATCATTTACACACTCCTACTTTTAATGGCTGTTCAAGTCATCGGGTCCTATGTTGCAAGAGAGCTTGAGTCTCAATTACTCGACAACTACCGCGATACTGTAAATGATCGTATCGAGTTACTGAATTATAATCTTGAACAAGCCTTTAATAAAGATAGGGATAAGACAACAAATGAACTCACACTACAACAAGAAGTTCAAAATATTGTGATTGATGTTGACCGTGGTGGACAAAGTACCTTGCAGGTTATTAATTTACAGGGACGTGTGCTCGGAACAAATGATTATCTAGAACAAGGTGTCATCGGGAAAAAAATAACGGATGAGAACGTTCAAAAAGGACTTAAGTTTGGAACGTCACTAGAAAGTACCTTTATTAAAGATAAAACGGGTGACCGTATTTTTGTCCGAGTCGAACCTATTTTAAATAACAAGCAAGAAGTTGTTGGGGTTATCTATCTTGAAGCCTCACTTGAAGGTGTTTACGGACAACTTGCTGATATTAATGAGATCTTCTTAAAAGGGTCGGTTATTGCACTTGCTGTGACCATGCTTTTAGGTATCTTAGTTGCGCGCGCAATAACAAAACCTATTATCGAAATGCGTCATCAAGCACAAACGATGGCAAGAGGGGATTTCTCACAAAAGGTTAAGGTATATGGAAATGATGAGATCAGTCAGCTAGCCGTGACATTTAATCACCTGAATGAGCGACTTAAGCATTCAATGGCGACTGTTGAAAAAGAAAGAATGAAACTGACCTCGGTACTGGCTAACATGACAGAAGGTGTTATTGCTACAGATAATCAAGGAAAGATTACCTTAATTAATGAAGCGGCAGGACTGCTTTTAAATCGAGACCCAAATGAACTAATTAACCAAGAGTTACTTGATCACCTTGAGTTAGAAGAGGAAATGGATGATATGTCAGAACTCCATGAAAGTGGCTCAATTATTCTTGATTATTCAAATGAAAACGAAGATTATTTAATTCGTGCAAATTTCTCAACGATTTTTGGTGAGTTTGATGAAGTAACAGGTTATATCACTGTTTTGAGTGATGTAACAGAAGAGGAAAAAATAGAAAGAGAACGTCGTGAATTTGTTTCAAATGTTTCACACGAACTTAGAACTCCTTTAACAACCCTCAGAAGTTATTTAGAAGCATTAACAGATGGGGCATGGAAAGATGAGGATATTGCACCACGTTTTTTAGAAGTGACACAAAATGAAACAGAACGTATGATACGGATGGTTAATAGTTTACTTGAGTTATCACGTATGGATAGTCAAGCTGACACCTTACAAAGAAGTCGGGTTGATTTTATTGAATATTTCCATCAAGTCATTGATCGGTTTGAAATGAATCTAAAAGATGAGGATATTCACCTTATTAGACGGATACCTGATCTAATAGCTTATGTCTGGATTGATACGGATAAGATGACACAAGTGCTTGATAATATTATTTCAAATGCAATTAAATATTCGCCTGAGGGTGGTAAGATTACACTACGTGTTGAAAAACAAACACGTCATATCGTAGTAAGTATTAAAGACGAAGGAATTGGAATTGCCTATGATAAGATTGATAAAATATTTGAGCGTTTTTACCGCGCAGATAAATCACGTGCACGCGATTTAGGTGGGACAGGTCTTGGTTTAGCAATTACTCGGGAAATTATTGAAGCACACTACGGACGTATTTGGGCGAGTAGTCAAGACGGTCAAGGCACAACTATATTCTTCGTCTTACCTTTAATGAACGAAATGCGGAGGCGAACTTAATGAATTATGAAACAATTAAAACATATTTACTTGTTGCCTTAATCGCAATGAGTATCATTCTATCTATTGCCGTATGGACCTATCAACCGCGTTATGAAAAATTTGAAGATCCGGATTATGTCAGTGAAATCAATATCGGTGGGAAAGAATTAACAAAACAAGATATCGTACAGCCAACATCAATCTTATTTTATGATAAAACCCAAGCTTATGGCTTTGAAAAACCGGAGGAAAGAGCAGTTTTTTATAAGAATATAAGTACCTGGTTAATGTATGATATGAAAGTGAAAGAGTACTCAAAACGACCGACAGAAGAATATTTAAGGATTAATTATCCAACAGCTATTCCTGCTGATATGATTAAGAGTATGTTTACATTTAGTGAGGACTTTGATTTCCCTACTTGGTCATTTGATACAATGTATATTACATTTAATCATGACAACTTATCACTTGAAGTGACATTTAAATCAGTTAATAAAGAAGAGGAAATAACAGCAATCGTTGAGAAAAAAGCTCAATATGACGAACTCAAAGATTACGTCTTAAATCATAAAAATTTAGTAGAGTATGAGGCACTTTCAGAAAAACATTCTGTTTACTTACCCAAATCACAACTCGAAGCTGAGGCAGTGACTTTGATTGTCAGTACGATTAAACCTGAGCGTTTTGTCAATGCTTTATTCAGAGACCCGCAGCAAGTAACGCCCAACCTAGCGGAAGCTTATTTTACAGATGGCCAACGTGGCATGCGTGTCTCAGAAGATAACTATCAAATTGAGTTTATTAATCCAGTCGAAGCAGTAAAAGACAAGTTGACAGAAACAGAGTTAATTGACCGAAGTTTAGAGAACATAAATGAACATCAAGGCTGGACGAATGAATTTGCAATTTCTCAAATTAATCAAGAAAATAATCAAATTCGTTATCAGTTAATGTTTAATAATTTACCTGTTTACGCACCTAATGATTTAACAACTATTAATCAAGAATGGCGTTCAACTGAATTATATGAGTATAAGCGTCCGATTATTCGGTTGAAAAATGAAGTTGATAAATCAAGTCGTAAATTACCGTCAAGAGCAGATGTGATTAACCTGCTTTCAGATGAGTCTGCTTTTGAATTGAAGGATATTAAATCAGTTCAATTAGGTTACCAGCTTAAGTGTTTACCTGACATCTCAGATAGTATGCGCCTTGAGCCAGTGTGGTATTTTTTAGTCAATAATAAATGGCAAGCATTAACAGTTGATCAGAATGAAGGAGGGAACTAATGTGCAATGGGGTCAAATAAAAAACTTATTAATCATTAGTTTTCTTTTGCTTGATATTTATTTACTTGTCCAATTTATTGAAAAGCAAGAGACAGCAGATATGAGTATTTTAGAAACATCTGAATCTTCGATTGAAGAGAATTTGAAAGAAGAAGATATTAAAGTTGTCGATTTACCAACAAAAGAATACGAAGAACCCTTTATTTCAGCATCACCAAAGAAGTTAACAAATGAAGATGAGAATAAAATAAAGGCTTTAGCTAATCAGACACCTGAAATTGTAGACGGTCATTTTATCTTTTCAGAAATAAATAAAAAAGTAAAGATTCCCAAAGAACAAAAGCCTGAGACAATGGATCGTTTCATTGAGTCCCTTGTTTTTAAAGGGGATCAGTATAGGTTTTGGAGGCATCATAAGGAAACAAATGTAGTTATTTACTTTCAAGAGCAATACGAACGCCCAATCTACTATAATCAAAATAGTTTAATTTTATTATTTTTAAACGATAAGAATGAAGTGAAGTATTATACACAAACATTGTTAGATGACTATAAGCAAAGTGATGATAAAAATAAACTTATTCAACCAATGACAGCTGTTGAAACACTTTATAGGCAGGATGAACTTAGCCAAGGTGATGAAATTATTGATGTAGAAATGGGCTTTCATACACGTGTTCCCTTAGAAAGTGGGATTCAGGTATTTGCACCGACATGGAAGATAAATATCAAAGGAAAACGCAGTTATTTTGTTAATGCAATTGAAGGCTTTGTTTTCTCAACAGAACGGAGTGAGTTTTTAACCGATTCAATTGAGAGTACAATTTCAAAAGTTAAAAAAATAAAAAACAAAAAAATAAATAAGCTTTCAGCTGAGCATGATTTAAAAGAATTATTAGATGTTATTGAACGGAGTGAGGACATTGAGTCTGGAATTTAGTGTACTTGCTTCTGGAAGTACTGGAAATGCTTTATATTTAGAAGCAGGTGAAACAAAGTTACTAGTTGATGCAGGATTGAGTGGCAAGCAAATTGAAAAACAGTTTGAATCGATTAATAAAGATATAAGTGATTTAGATGGAATACTCGTTACACATGAACATAGTGATCATATTAAAGGCTTAGGTGTGCTTGCTAGACGCTATAGGTTACCAATTTATGCAAATCAAAAAACATGGGATGCTATGTCACCTAAGATTGGTAAGATTGATCTTGATCAAAAGTTTCATTTTGAAGCAAATAAGATTAAGACCTTTGGTTCCTTAGATATTGAGTCTTTTTCTGTCTCGCACGATGCAGTAGATCCGATGTTTTTTTCCTTTCATTACAATCAGAAAAAAGTAGTGATTGCAACCGATCTAGGCTATGTTTCAGAGCGAATTAAAAAGACAATTGAAGGAGCAAATGCTTATATATTTGAAGCTAATCATGATATAAACATGTTACAAATGAGTCATTACCCGTGGAGTGTTAAACAACGCATTTTAGGTGATTCAGGTCACATCTCAAATGAAGATAGTGGTCTAGCTTTAAGTGAAGTGATTACAAATGAAACAGAACGGGTATACTTAGCACATCTGAGTCAGGATAATAATATGAAGGATCTAGCTCGTATGTCTGTCGAACAGGTTTTGACAGAAAGAGGTATAGAAATACCATTACTCGATACAGACCCAGAGCGAGCCACAGAAATATTTACAGTTCAAACAAAGGTGTGAGGTGTTTAATATGTTAGATGATGATAAACAAAAAGAAGAAGTTGAAGATACAGGAGTAAAGGAAGAAGCAGAACAGGACTATAATGAACAAGATAAGTTAGAAGAAACAATTAAAGCACGAAGTCAAACAGAGAAGAAAAGAAGTTGGTTTCTACCGGTTATACTAGGAATCATTATCGGTGCCTTAATTGTTATGATTGTTTATCCCGAGCTAGTTGATAAGACGCCAACAGAAGAGACAAAAGAGGAAACAGTCACAACAAATAAATCTGTTAAAGTTGATGTATCGACTCAGATAACCGATGCAGTTGAAAAGGTATCGCCTGCGGTTGTGGGTGTAACCAATGTTCAGCAACGAACAAACTTTTGGGATCAACAAACAGAAGAAGCAGATGAAGCAGGAACAGGTTCAGGTGTAATTTATAAAAAGACAAAAGATAAAGCCTATATTGTCACAAACCATCATGTGATTGAAGGGGCAGATATTTTAGAAATCGTACTTTCAGATGAAACAAAAGTTGAAGCAAGACTTTTAGGAAGTGACATGTTTACTGATTTGGCAGTTTTAGAAATTGATGCTAAACATGTAGATAAGACTGTTGAAATCGGAACTTCTGAAAACATTAAAGTAGGTGAACCAGCGATTGCAATCGGAAACCCACTTGGTCATATGTTTGCAGGGTCAGTCACACAAGGGATTATCAGTGGAAAGCAACGAACAATTCCACAAGACTTTAACCAAGATGGTCGAGCAGATTGGCAAGCAGAAGTACTGCAAACCGATGCAGCAATTAACCCGGGGAATAGTGGCGGAGCGCTAATTAATATTGAAGGTCAATTAATTGGTATTAACTCCATGAAAATCAGCCAAACGGTCGCAGAAGGAATTGGTTTTGCAATTCCAATTGACACAGCCCTTCCAATTATTGAAGAACTTGAAGAAAAAGGTGAAGTAACACGTCCTTACCTAGGTGTTGAGCTATATTCTTTAGATGATGTTCCAAAAGTTGAGTGGCAAAATACACTTAAACTCCCTGAAGACATCAAGGGTGGTGTCTATATCTGGACACTCGAGCCTTTATCACCAGCTGACAGAGCAGGGCTTAAACGTTTGGATGTTATAACTGAACTCGACGGCAAGCCAATTAAAAATGTTTTAGAACTGAGAAAGATTTTATATGAAGAAAAGAAAGTAAATGATGAGTTGGACATTACCGCTTATCGCGATGGTAAGAAAATTGAAACAACTGCTAAACTTGTACCCCAAGGAAAAGCAAACTAAATAAAAATGCGGAACTTCTTAAAAAAGAAGTTCCGCATTTTTTTATATTAACGATCTAATAAAGAGAGGGCTCTTGGATCGATTATATATTTATCTTCATCAAGTGTAACAAAACCAACATCCATCATGTTCCGCATGTTACTACGCACTTTGAATAAAGGTAAATTAGTTTCTTTTGCAATTTCTTCGACAGTAAGTGCTTGATCTTTTACAGAGTTTAATAAAAGTAAACCTGTTTGAGTTAAATCGCCATCGTCTGTTACACAAGCCATGATGTGATTCCTCCCTTATTTATTATAGGTCGCGTTTACAGAAGTAGAAGTCTACACATTCATAGTTCTTATCTGCCATACGCTCTTCTGCACCTTCTTGAGTTAGAGCTGGTGGAACAATGACTTTGTCACCTTCACGCCAGTCAGCTGGTGTTGCAACACCGTGCTCATCTGCAGTTTGTAGTGCTTTAACTAAGCGGACCATTTCATCCATGTTACGTCCTGTTGATAATGGGTAGTAAATAATTGCACGAACAACTTGTTTATCATCAATGACAAAAACTGCACGTGAAGCTTCTGTTGAGCTTTCACCAGGCATAATCATGCCGTATTTTTCAGCAACTTCCATTGAAAGGTCTGCAATGACAGGGAATTCAATTTTTGTACCAAATTTCTCTTCAATGTTTCTTACCCAAGCAATGTGTGAGTGAACACTGTCAATGCTTAGACCTAAAAGTTCTGTGTTCATTTCTTTTAATTGTGGAGAAATCTTTTGAAATCCGATAAACTCAGTAGTACATACTGGTGTAAAGTCTGCAGGGTGTGAGAATAACATAACCCAGCTTCCTTTATAATCCTCTAATTTTAAATTACCATGTGTCGTAAGTGCTTCAAACTGCGGAGCAGGATCACCAATACGAGGTAATGAGCGTACTTCTTCTTCTACATTTACATTTTCTTGTTCTGACATAATTAAAACATCTCCTTTTTATAATCATTATTAAATAACTTTATATACAAAGTATACTAAGGAAAATAAAGAAGTGCAAGATGTCTGCTTACAAGACCTCTTATCTCACTTTTTTTATGTCAATTTAATGACAAACTAATTAAGAATAACTAATACAAATGAAAAGAGGATGAGTTAAATTGTCTATTTGTCCAATTTGTAAGCAAGCTAATCATTGCCAAGCTACTAGTAATCTACCCTGTTGGTGTTATCGTGAAACATTTCCACAAGCACTTTTAAATAAATATCCGAAAGCTGCTTGCATTTGTGTGGATTGTTTAAAAAACTACCAAGAAAAGAAAAAGTTATCCCCAAAATAATCTGTTTATACACAGATAGGGGATAACTATACGAACATATGAGCTAATCACTGCTTATAGTGTTTTTTTCTATAAAATATATCTATATATGCCCAACTAAATAAAAGTGTGGATAGTTTTGTGGATAATCACTTTGATTCATAATCTTCTTTAAGTAATCCATATAGATAGTGGTCTACATAATGTGTATTTAACCATTCAACTTGTCTTAAATGTCCTTCTTTTTTAAAGTTAAGACGTTCAGGAATAAGCTGACTTGCTCTGTTTTCAACTGCAGCCCTGATTTCGATTCGATTTAAATTGAGTGTATAAAATCCGTAATGAAGAAGAGCAGCAACAGAACGAGTCATAATGCCTTGCTTTTGATAGCTTTGACCTAACCAATAACCAATTGTTGCAATTCGATTAGATAAGTCAATCTCATTAAAACCTAAGACGCCAACAAGTTTACTATTTAAAAAAATACCTGCGCGTAAGTCTTTTTGATTGGCGTAGGTATAGAAGGATTCTTTTATATACTTTTCACTATCAGAAATTGTTTGATTGGCAGCTACCCAAGGTAACCATTCCTTTAAGTAATCGCGTGATTGATCAATTAATTTAAACAAAGCTTCGGCATCTCGGATGGATAACATTCTTAAAGTTAATTCTTCATCTACTTCTAATACAAACATCGTATCACTCCCTTTATTTTACTTAGTATAAACAAGAGATTACAATAAGTAAACCTCCAAGACAAAGTGGTTGAGCTTTATCTTGGAGGTTCTATAAAGAGAGGTTTGTTGAAAGACAACAAATTACAACATGTTCAAACATAATATATCAAAATAAAATTAAATAAGCAACTCATATTCAAGCTAAATGAAAAAGTTCTTAATTTAGTCAAATAGTTCAAGCCAAATTTTAATCGCACTTGCTAAAATAAGTCCGGCAAGCAACCACTGAAGGTACTTTGTATTCATTTTCTTCCCTGCTCTTGCTCCTAGTGGTGCACCAATAATACTTGCGACAACCATAATGAGTGCTGGCCAAAATAAAACTTGGTTTGTTGCAACTTTTCCAATTGCAGTTCCGATGGATGAAATAAAGGTAATAGCAAGTGACGTAGCAATGGTCATACGAGTTGGAATTTTTAAGACAACAATCATAATCGGCACAAGAATAAAGGCACCTGCTGCTCCTACAATTCCAGCAGCAATTCCAACGATTAAAGCAAGCGTGAAGGCGAGTGCCTTATTGAATGTCACATGAGACATATCAGTTATACCATCATCATTGCTTTTTGGCATAAACATCATCACAACAGCAATTGTTGCTAAAATCGCATAGACGAAATTAATGGTTGTTTCAGAAAAACCATTTGAAGCAAAACTACCGATTAAACCACCGATTAAAACGGCAGATCCCATATAAATGATTAAGTCTTTATTTAAGTAGCCACCTTTTCGGTAGGCAAGTACCCCACTAATTGAAGCGAAAAAAACTTGAATGGCATTAAGACCTGAGACTTCGTGTGCAGAAAAAGCTGCAAGTCCTAAAAGAGGTGGAATATAAAGTAACATCGGATATTTAATAATCGATCCACCAATCCCGACCATTCCTGAAATATATGAGCCAAAAAAACCAATTAAAAATAAGGTGATGATAAATAATAAATCCATAATCAAACCCCTTCCCTAAATACCCCTCCCCCTATATTAAACGATTTTAAAATGCTTATGAAATTTATTGCCTAGAAAAAAAGATTTAACCCTTAAGGATTAAATCTCTTCATTTTTTAAATATGGAATGGTAAATGAAACCCGTGTCCCTTTATTAATCACACTTTCAATTTCGAGTTGGCTGCCAAATAATTGATTTAAACGTCGATTGGTATTTGAAACTCCGACCCCTTTAGCATCTCTAATATTTGTTGTGAGTAATTGTTTAATGGATTCATCATCCATACCAATCCCATCATCTATAATGCTGATTTTAATCTCGTCGTCAATTCGCTTAGCACGAATTGTGATAGTTCCCCCTTCAGCTTGCTTTAAGACGCCGTGAATGGCTGCATTTTCAATAATAGGTTGAATGGTCAGTGGTGGGATGACGGCATGAAGGTCCTCATCGATCTCCCAAAGGACTTTCAAGCGATCCCCAAATCGTTGTTGTTCAATATAAAGATAGGATTCAACTAACTCAAGTTCTTCTTCGAGTGGAATAAAGCTACGCGTATTATCGGCTGAAAAACTTTTTCTTAAATAATCACCAAAAACCTTGAGTAAATCAACCATGCGTTTGGGGTCGATTTCACTGAGTGAGGCAATGGTGTTTAATGTATTAAATAAAAAGTGTGGTTGAAT
>JASLIE010000140.1 GCA_030152985.1 Bacillaceae bacterium | reverse complement strand
TTCAGTGGTATAGTCATGGCATTTATCATTTTAAAGAATTTATTTACGAAAGCCTGAAATCAGCACCAAATTTTATGGGGATCTATGAAAAGAAGCGGTTTAATAAACAGGGACAGTATATTGAACAAGATGATTTTGTTCTTGGAAAACCCGCTCAATTTCCTTTGATTATTAAAGAAAATGGGATGAAGTTTGCTGTTAACTTAAATGACGGAGCAATGACAGGGATTTTCCTAGATCAACGTCATGTACGAAAGCGATTACGTGATTGTTATGCAGAAAATAAAGTTGTATTGAATACATTTTCATATACAGGCGCGTTTTCAGTGGCTGCGCGTTACGGAGGCGCTAAAAAAACAATCAGTGTAGATTTAGCAAAGCGTAGTTTACCTATGACACAGGAACAGTTTGCAGTGAATAATTTTTCAACTGACAACGAAGAGATTAGAATTATGGATGTTTTTAATTATTTTCGTTATGCCATTCGTAACAAATTAGTTTTTGACCTTGTCGTGTTAGATCCACCAAGTTTTGCACGTTCTAAAAAGATGACATTTAGTACAGCAAAAGATTATCCAGAATTGATTCATTCGGCAGTACAAATTACAAAAAATGAAGGAATCATCATTGCGTCAACAAATAATGCAAGCTTTAATATGAAGCGGTTTAAAAAGATGATTTCAGATGGATTTAAACGAAGTGGTCATAGATACGAGATTCTCAAAGAAGAGCGTTTACCTGAAGATTTTCGTTATCATCAAATAAGAGAAGAAGCTAATTACCTAAAGGTCTTGTTCTTAAAAATAAAAAAATAAAACAGCTAGAGAAAGCTGTTTTATTTTTTTAAGTAAATGGCATTAATTAGGGAGGAAATTGGAATTGCTAAAGCGATACCAATTCCAGCAAAGAAGATAATAAACAATTCGATGCCAAATATATTAGAGTTAACAACCTCTCCGAGCGTATAAGAGAGGTCTTTAAACCAGATGAGCAGGGCTAAGTAGCCGCCAAAAAATGCAAAGAAAAGCGTGTTTGCATTAGAACCAAGTATGTCTTTTCCGATAGTTAGGCCAGAATGAAATAATTTTTTAACTGAAAAATCCGGATTATGATGAGCAATTTCCCGCATGGGTGAAGTAATCGAAATTGTCATATCAATAATAGCACCAATTGTACTCATTATGATAAGTGAAACAGCGAGTTGTTTAAAATCAATCCCGATATAGAGTGAGTATACTGTTAGCTCTTCAATTTGTTCTGCCCCGAATCCGTAAATCATGGCTGCTTCAGTAAAGAGGTAAATGAGACTGACTAATAAAATAATCGTTACTAAAGTCGCAATAAAGGCTGTAATTGTTTTACTGTTTATTTTATTGGTGAAAAATAAATTTACAGCAGCAATTACAAGCACAGAAATCAGTGTAATTACAAGAATATTTGCTTGATTGTCAGTCATTAATAAAACAGAAAAGACGATAATAAATAAATTTAAAAAAAGTGAAATAAAAGCACGTAGACCACTCCTACCACCGACAATAATCATTAAACTAGCTAAAATTAATCCTAAAATAACTAAGGCATTCATTTATGCACCAACTTTCCTTTTAAGAAAAAGAGTGTGATATAAATACTAATTGGAATGGTCAAAACAATTCCAATTCCACCCGCAAAGGCTCGTGCAATCTCGAGTGACAAATTCATAGCGAGTGTAAATGAAAGTGGTGAGTTGTTTTTTAAATAAAGAATAAGCATAGGAAGCGCACCACTTACATAGGCAAAAAATAAAATATTGGTCATGGTTGCCATAATGTCTTTTCCGATATTAAAAGCAGACTTTTTGAGTTCTTTAATAGATAAGTGAGTGTTTGTGGCATGAAGTTCAAAGATAGAAGCAACAATACTAATAGCAACATCCATGACTGCTCCAAGTGATCCAACAATCACTCCAGCTAAAAAGATTGTCCGATAAGGTCGAGTTAGAAAGTCCATTGATTCATAGCGGAGGCCTGCATCTTGTGTAAAAACTAAAACTAAATAAGCGATTAAGACTGCTGAAAAAGTACCAAGTAAACTAGCAATAATGGCAGCGTAAGTTTTGGAATTGAATCCATTCATAATTAAAAGAGAACTCATTGTAAAAATAATGACAGAAATGCTCATGATTAAAATTAAATTCACAGAAATATCTTTTGTATAAATATCGAGTGCTAAGTATAAAACGACCGTATTAAAAATTAAACTGATTAATGCAAGTGCACCTTGCTTTTTACCAATTAGCAAAAGAGTTAAGACAAAAAACCAAGCTAAATAAAGTAGATATTTATCACGCTTAAGTTGGATGATTTCTCCTTTTAATTCCTTGTCTGAATCAGTTATATGAAGAAAAATATCATGTCCGACCTTATATTTAAAGTCATAGGCCTTTGACTTTGAATATTCATTTTCAAGGTGAATATATTGACCTTGATGCGGACCATTTTTAATTAAAGCCTTGATATTTTGTTTGTAAAGTATATCTTGATTATCATTTCGATCAGTAATAGGTGTTTCCTCAACTAGGATTTCCTCAGTAATTCTGGCAATGTTTTCTGTATAAAGTTTCTCATTATTATTTATAAAAAAAATTGTCGTCCCTATAAATATAAAAAGAAAAACAAGCCTAAGTCTTTTTCTAATCACATGAATCATCTCTCCTTAAAAGCAATCGAGCACATTAAGTGTATCCTAGTTAATTAAAAAGATAAATAAAATGTAGTTAAGACTTTTGTTTATTCAACTCTTGAGTGGGTATGTGTATATACAAACATAAAGGGAGTCGGTTTTTTTGAATGACAGGTTTTGGAAGAATCCAGTTTTTTTAATTTCATCATTAACAGTCACGGTCTTAGTCTTAATTGGAGCAATGAATCCAAAAGCTTTTGGACGTGTTGCAAGTCGCTTATATGATTTTACACAAGTTAACTTTGGTTGGTTGTATTTACTAACGGTCTTTATTTTAATTATTTTTTTAATTGTTTTATCCATAAGTAAATATGGTGCGATTCGCTTAGGTGGAGATGATACTGAGCCGGACTTTCCATTCTTTACCTGGATTGGTATGCTTTTTTCAGCAGGTTTTGGTGTCGGACTTGTATTTTGGGGAATTGCAGAGCCCATGAGTCATTACTTCAATTCACCTCTTGCTGATGTAGCTGATGCTTCTGCAGAGTCGGCACGGATTGCGATGGGCTATTCATTTTTTCATTGGGGAATTTCACAGTGGGCGGTATTTGCACTTGTTGGATTGGTAATTGGATTTCTTCAATTTAGAAAGAAAAAGGATGGTCTTATTTCGACAGCGCTTGAACCTGTTCTTGGGTCAAATAAGTATTTAAAAGGCGGCATTGATTCA
>JASLIE010000122.1 GCA_030152985.1 Bacillaceae bacterium | reverse complement strand
GGTAAAATAAAAAGAAAAAGGGAGCGAACAATCCATGAATGAAATTAAAAAAGGAAAAAATCAGTTTTATATTGGTGAAACTGAGGCAGATGCGATTGCAAAAGTAACCTATAAAAATAAAGATGAATCAACAATTATAGTTGATCATACTTTTGTATCTGAAGAATTAAGAGGGCAGGGAATTGCAGGAAAGTTATATGATGCCATCATTCAATTTGCACGAGAAGAAAATAAAAAGATTGTTCCTGAGTGTTCGTACATTCAAGTGAAAATGAAACGTCATACAGAAGATCAAGACTTACTTGCTTAAAATAAAAAAACCTAATGCTTAAGCTATTAGGTTTTTTACTTGTGTTTTTTCATACTATTTTCATAAACAAGCGATAAACTAACTTCAGAAGTCTTGAGTAAGGGGGACATTATGCCATCAATTACAGTTATGAAATCCATTGGAATCATTGTTTTTAGTTTTATCATTGGTCTACTTTATTATTATAGTCAAGCTGATGACCGAGAAAAGGCTAAAAAAAATGTTGAAGAAGCAACATCAATGATCATTAATTTTGTTATTTATTTATGGTTGGGTAAAATTCTCGTTCATCTACCTAAGTTTATTGAAGACCCCCTCGCTATTTTAGCTTATCCAAGTAATTCTGCGGCTTTTTATCTTGCAAGTTTGTTTACAGTCATACATGTAATCGTTAATATTAAAAAGAATAAACATACTTTTAAGGATTACTTTATAAGCTTGGTTAAAATTATTTTAGTGAGTGCTTTTGTGTACGAGTTCAGTTTGATTATTCAGGCAAACTCATTTGAAATTTATCATTTTATGCTATTACTTGGCCTCATATTATTTGATTTATTTATGAAGCTAGATGAAATGAGAAAGAGTCTTTACCTTGTTCAAATCTGGTCGATTGGTCAACTTATCTTGAGTATAACTCAAGCATTTACAAGCATGTTTGGTTACACTGTGCATTCAATTTATTTTATACTTATTTTACTTGCAAGTTTAGTTTTAAAACAGAAAAAGGATGTGTAAGTCATGGGATCAATTGATACTGATACGTTTTTGCTTTTTGGAATGTTAATTGCACTCGGAGCAGGTGCCTTATCTTTTCTCTCTCCCTGTGTGTTACCAATATTTCCAGCCTACTTATCCTATATTACAGGTGTGAGTGTTAAGGAACTACAAGATGGTGAGAGTAAGCAGGTTAGAGCTAAGTTACTCACACATTCTGTCTTCTTTTTACTCGGTGTTTCCCTTGTTTTTATTGGACTTGGAATTGGTGCCTCATTTTTAGGAAAGTGGTTAAATGAGATCCTAACTGGAGATACAGGATTACTTATTCAACGTATAGCTGGTATATTTATTATTATCATGGGACTTTTTGTTGGTGGATGGATTAATATTAAGTTTTTAATGAAGGAAAAACGTGTCCAAGTTCAAAAGAAAAGTGTAAGCTATCTTGGAACATTCTTTGTCGGTCTTGGTTTTGCCGCAGGTTGGACGCCGTGTATTGGTCCAATATTTGCCTCAATTCTCTTTTTAGCAGCGAGTAATCCAGGACATGGTATTATTTATACGGGAATGTATGTGATTGGTTTTGCTTTACCCTTTTTAATCTTAACTTTCTTCATTGGTTCGACCAGGTGGATCGTTCAAAAAAGTGGTATTATCATGAAAGTCGGCGGCATTATTATGGTTTTAATGGGGCTGATTCTTTTTACAGGTCAACTCCCTCGTATCACACAGTTTTTACTCGATTTAGTTGAAGATACGTGGTTGTCACGTTTAGGATAATAAAGACTTAGGAGGTATTCGCAGTGAAAAAATGGGTTATCGTAGTTTTAATTATTGCAATGGGTGGTTGGGCAGTATTTGAGTTTGTATCAGGTAAAGAAGAAAGTACAGCACCAGTTTTAGACGAATCAACAGAGGTAGGTTTAGAAAAGGGGGATCTTGCGCCTGATTTTGAACTTAAGTTAATTGATGGTGAGACAGTGAAATTATCAGATTTTCGTGGTGAGCCAGTCATGTTAAATTTCTGGGCAACATGGTGTCCGCCTTGTCGAGCAGAAATGCCTGATATGCAAAAGTTTTATGAAAATAAAGGTGCACAAATTTTAGCAGTCGATTTATTTGAAACAGAAGCTAAATTAGAAACAGTTGAAGAATTCTTAGAAGATTATGAAGTGACATTTGATGTTTTACTTGATGAGAATTCAGAAGTTTCAACAAAATATGGGATTCAACCGATTCCAACGACTTATATGATTGATTCAGATGGTGTCATTCAAAACATGGCTTTTGGTGCACTAAATTACGACTTAATGGTGCAAGAGTTTGAGAAGATGAAGTAAGCAAATGAGGAGTCCTTAAGATGGAGCAAACAATCTTAATTGTCGAAGATGATGTCATGATTCAAAAGCTTATTAAAATGTATTTAGAAAAAAATAACTTCACTACTGCACTAGCAAGCGATGGTGAGATGGCCAAGGATGTTTATGAAAATGAACATCCTTGTTTAATTATCTTAGACCTTATGTTGCCTAAGTTAAGTGGTGAGGCATTTACAGAATGGTTAAGAAAAGAAAAAGCAGATACAGAAACTCCTATTTTAATGCTTTCAGCTAAAACACAGACGAAAGATAAGGTTTATGGCTTAAATTTAGGGGCAGACGGCTATCTAACTAAACCTTTTGAGCCTGAAGAATTAGTTGCTCAAGTTGAGGC